>NZ_JAKSXU010000082.1:0-59747 GCF_022829325.1 Methylobacterium sp. J-092
GGGGAGGGCGTGCCCGGGACGCTGATCGAGGAGACCTTCCTCGGCGACCGCACCCGCCGCGTTGTCCGCCCCGCCGCCCGCACCTGCCTGCCCCCAACAAACGCGGCCGGGCGAGGCGCCGCGGCCGTGGGCCAAGCCGTCGCCGTCCGCTTCCCCCCCGATGCAGCGAACATCCTGCCGGCATGCAAGGACGAGCGATCCCCACCATCATCGTCATTCCTCGCGCGTCGACGTCGCCACCCCTTCCCCCCCCCCTCTGCGGGGGAGGGTGGGCCGCGAAGCGGGTCGGGAGAGGGGAGCGACGATGCCGGATCCGGCGCTCCCCTCTCCCGACCCTCGCTCACGCGAGGCCCACCCTTCCCCGCGGAGGGGGGAGGGATGGCCGGACGGCTCCGCTCGCGCGATGTGAGAATATCGGCGCCTCGGTGGCCGGAAAAGGAAAGAGGTCGATGCGATGACCGCACCGTCGCGTGCGCGCGCTCTTGCAGCCCTTCTCCGCCTGCCGGTCTGGCTCTGGCTTGGCGCCTTCTTCCTGGTGCCGTTCGTCATCACCTTAAAGATCAGCCTGTCGGAGCCGGCGACCGCGATGCCGCCGTACCTGCCGGTGCTCGACTGGCGGGGCGGCGCGGGGGATTGGTCGGACTTCCTCAGGGCGCTCAATTTCGAGAACTACGTCACGCTCGCCACCGACGCGCTCTATCGCGACGCGGCCCTGACGTCGCTGGCCTACGCGCTCGCGGCGACCGCGATCCTGGCGGGCATCGCCACGCCGCTCGCCTACGCCATCGCCCGGAGCCCGGCGGCGCGCCAGCCGCTGCTCGTCGCGCTCGTCGTGGTGCCGTTCTGGACGAGCTTCCTGATCCGGGTCTACGCCTGGATCGCGATCCTGAAGCCCGAGGGCCTGCTCAATCTCGGGCTGCTGCGCCTCGGGCTGATCGCGCAGCCGCTGGAGATCCTGAACACCCCCGCCGCGGTGCTGATCGGCCTCGTCTATGCCTACCTGCCGTTCATGGTCCTGCCGCTCTACGCGGTGCTGAGCCGCCTCGATCCGGCGTTGCGCGAGGCGGCGGCCGACCTCGGCGCCTCGCCGACGCGGGTGTTCTGGACCGTGACGCTGCCGCTCGCCCTGCCCGGGCTGCTGGCGGGCGCGGCGCTGTGCTTCATCCCCATGGTCGGCGAGTTCGTGATCCCGGACCTGCTCGGCGGCTCCGAGACGCTGATGCTCGGGCGCGTGCTCTGGAGCGAGTTCTTCACCAACCGGGATTGGCCGCTCGCCTCGGCGGTGGCGATCCTGCTGCTGATTCTCGTCGTCGGCCCGGTGGTGCTGTTCCGCGACGCCGCCGCCGAGGCCGCGAGCGGCGAGGGCGCACCATGACCGCGCATCGTCCGACCGCGCTCACCCGCACGGCGCTGATCCTCGGGCTCGGCTTCCTGTACGCGCCGATCCTGGTGCTGGTTGTCTACTCGTTCAACGCCTCGGCCCTGGTCACGGTGTGGGGCGGGTTCTCGACACGGTGGTACGGCGTCCTGCTCGCCGACGGGCCGTTGCTCGAGGCCGCCTGGGTATCGCTCCGCGTTGCGACGCTGTCGGCCGTCATCGCGACGGCGCTGGGCACGCTGGCCGCCCTCGCGCTCGCACGGCACGGACGCTTCCGCGGGCGCACGCCGTTCACCGGGCTCGTCACCGCGCCGATGGTGATGCCGGAGGTGATCACCGGCCTGTCGCTGCTGCTGCTGTTCGTCGGGGTCGGCATCGACCGCGGCCTCGGCGCGATCGTCGTCGCCCACGCCACCCTCGGCACCGGCTTCGTCGCGGTCGTGGTCGCCGCCCGCCTGCGCGGGCTCGACCGCGACCTGGAGGAGGCCGCCGCCGACCTCGGCGCCGGGCCGTTCCGGGTGTTCGCGACGGTGACGCTGCCGCTGCTCGCCCCCGGCATCGCCGCCGGGTTCCTGCTCGCCTTCACCCTGTCGCTCGACGACCTCGTCGTCGCGAGCTTCGTCTCGGGGCCCGGCGCGACCACCCTGCCGATGCGGCTCTACAGCCAGGTCCGGCTCGGCGTGAACCCCGAGATCAACGCCGCCTCGACGCTGCTCATCGCCGCGGTCGGCCTCGCGGTCGGCGCCGCGACGTGGCTCGGCGCCAGGCGGGGCGGCCGAGCCGCGGTGTAAGTTTCAGGCGAGCGCCACCGTGTAGGCCGCCTCGGTCTTGCCGCGGATCTCCTCCTCGGTGACGCCGTCGGCGAGCTCGATCAGCCGCATCCCGCCGTCGCCGTGCTTGTCGATCGTGAACACGCCGAGGTCGGTGATGACGAGGTCGACCACGTGCGTGCCGGTGAGCGGCAGGTCGCATTCCTTGAGCAGCTTCGGGCTCTCGGTGCCGTCCTTGTTCTTCGCCACGTGCTCCATCACGACGACGACGCGCTTGACGCCGGCCACGAGGTCCATGGCGCCGCCCATGCCCTTCACCATCTTGCCGGGGATCATCCAGTTGGCGAGATCGCCGTTTCCGGCCACCTGCATGGCGCCCAGGATCGACAGGTTGATGTGCCCGCCGCGGATCATCCCGAACGAATCGGCCGAAGAGAAGTAGCTCGTCGTCGGCAGCGCCGTGATCGTCTGCTTGCCGGCATTGATCAGGTCGGCGTCCTCCTCGCCCTCGAACGGGAACGGCCCCATGCCGAGCATACCGTTCTCCGACTGGAGCTGCACCGACATGCCCTCGGGAATGTAGTTCGACACCAGCGTCGGGATGCCGATCCCGAGGTTCACGTAGAAGCCGTCTTCCAGCTCACGCGCGGCACGCGCCGCCATCTGCTCGCGGGTCCAGGCCATTTTTCGATCTCCTGATGTGGGGCGCGTCCCGCGCCGTCCGCCGCACCCGCGGCGACGCGCTTCGCGCTTGCGGCCTGCCGGCCGGGTTCCTGTGGGGCGCGTCCCGCGCCGTCCGCCGCACCCGCGGCGACGCACTTCGCGCTTGCGGCCTCACGGCCGGAGGTCGTCGCGGGCTCAGACGGCGGCGCCGCCGGCCGCGGCCGGAGCGGCCTCGGCGCGCTTGCGCACCGTGCGCTGCTCGATCCGCTTCTTGCGCCCCGGAACGTGGATGATCCGCTTCACGAAGATGCCGGGGGTGTGGATGTCGTCGGCGTCGATCTCGCCGGGCTGCACCAGGTGCTCGACCTGCGCCACTGTCATCGTCGCGGCGGTCGCCATCATCGGGTTGAAGTTCCGCGCGGTCTTCCGGTAGCGCAGGTTGCCCTCGGTGTCGCCGGTATGGGCGTGGACGATGGCGAGGTCCGCGAACAGCCCGCGCTCCATCACGAAGTGCTCGCCGTCGAATTCGCGCACCTCCTTGCCCTCGGCCACCTTCGTGCCGACGCCGGTCTTGGTGAAGAAGGCCGGGATGCCGGCCCCGCCCGCGCGGATGCGCTCGGCCAGCGTCCCCTGCGGATTGAACTCGATCTGGAGCTCGCCGCCGAGGTACTGCCGGGCGAACTCCTTGTTCTCGCCGACATAGGACGAGATCATCTTCGCGACCTGCCGGGTCTCGAGCAGCTTGCCGAGGCCGACGCCGTCGATGCCGGCGTTGTTCGAGACGATGGTCAGCCCCTTCACGCCCGATTCCCGCACCGCCTCGATCAGCTCGTCGGGGATGCCGCAGAGGCCGAAGCCGCCGCACATCACCATCATGTCGTTCTTGAGCAGCCCCGCGAGCGCCGACGTTGGATCCGCATAGACCTTCTTCATGGACACTGAACCCTTCCGGCCCGCGCGCGATCGCGCCGACATTCGTTCCGCGAAAGCTGTCCCCGATTCCGGCGCGCCGGTAAAGGCGCCCGGCGTCGGGAAGCGCGGCCCCGGCCGTCCGCACGACGGCGGCGGGGACGGCCGGGCGCTGCGGGCAGACAAAGCCGATCGGACGCTTTAAGGGAATCACCCGAACGGTCCGATGCATGACGGCGGGGTGAGCCTGAAACATCCGGGGCCGCTCGTCGTCCCCCGTCGCGACCTCGCCGCCCCTCGGGCGGCCCGCGACGTGCCCGCCCGGAGTGCAATGTCGCCGCGCCGCCTCCTTCTCGCCGTCGGCTTCGCGTCGCTCGCCGTCCTCGGGACCGGCCTCGCGACCCTGCCCTGGCCGGTCGGCACCCCGACGGCGGCGGCCTTCGTCAGCCGCGGCCTGCGCGATTTCGGCTTCGCGCTCACCGCCGAGGGCGCGACCACGATGACGTTGCTGCCCCTGCCGCGCCTGAGCTTCACCCGCACCCGGATCACCGCCGCGCAGGCCGGCGGCCCGGCGCTGATCGAGGGCGGCAGCCTCGATCTCGACCTCAACCCGCTCGCCCTGCTCTCGGGCCAGGCCGACCTCGGCTCGCTCGCGCTGGGGGGCGCCACGATCCACATGCCGGAGAGCGCCGACGATCCGCGCTGGGCCGAGCCGGTGCGCCGGACCGCCGCGCGGCTCGGCCAAGGCGGCACGAATCACCCGCGCCGGATCACGCTGACCGGCGCGACCCTCGACGCGGCGAGCCCCGGCGGCGGCGCGCAGGCGGTCGACCTCACCCTCGCTTGGCCGCTCTGGAGCGCCGGCCTCGACGCGGCGGCGAGCTTCACCTGGCGCGGCGCGCGCACCAGCGTCGCGCTCATCGGCCTGCGCGCGAACGACCTGCTGAGCGGCGCCGCGTCGCCGTTCAGGCTCGATGCCGCCTGGCCCACCGGGAACTTGGCCGCCGAGGGCAGCGCTCGGACCGCGGGAGGCCTCGCCATCCAGGGGCAGGGGCGGATCGAGACACGTTCGCTTTCCGAGACGATGGCCTGGATCGGCAGCGACGTGGCCTTGGCCCCCTTCATCCGGACGCTGGCCCTCGACGGACGCTTCGAGGCCGCCGGCCGCACGATGGCGTTCTCCAGCCTGCGCGCCACCTTCGGCGACGACGTGCTCGAGGGCGCGGGGTCCGTGAGCCTCGGCGAGGCCCGCACCGCGGTCCAGGCCACGCTCGCCAGCGACAGCCTGAACCTGGCGCCCCTGCTCGGCGGCCTGATGCAGATCTTCGGCGGATCGACGGTCGACGGCGCCCCCCAGGGCGCTCAGGCGATCGCCCTGGGCCCGCTCACGGGCGGAGACCTCGACCTGCGCATCTCGGCGGCCGAGAGCCGGATCGGGCCGGTCCTCCTGAACGATCTCGCGGCGAGCGTGCTGGTGCGGCCCGGGGCGGTCGAGGTCGCCCTCAACCGCGCAGAGCTCCAGGGCGCGACCCTGAAGGGCCGGGTCGCCCTGTCGGCGACCGGCGCGGACGGGGCCGAGACCGAGGTCAAGGCGCAGGGCGCCTTCGACCGGCTCGACCTCGGCGCCCTCCTGCTCGACCTCGGCGAGTCGCGCTGGGTTCACGGCGGCACGCAAGGGCAGTTCGCCCTGGAGAGCACCGGGCGCGATGCGGCGGACCTCACCGCGCACGTCGCCGGACGGGCCGCCTTCGCCATCGACGGCGGCGTGCTCGCCGGGATCGACCTCGCCGACGTCCTGCATCGCAACGGGGCGGTCGCGCCCGGCGCGCTCGCCCGCCGCAACGGCCGCACCCCGTTCGAGCGGGCCGCGATCACGTTGAAGTTCGCCGACGGGGTCGGCGAGATCGGCGAGGGCACCCTCAAGGCCGCCAACCTCACGGGCATCCTGCGCGGCCAGGTCTCGCTGCCGGCGCGCAGCGTCCGGGCCAGGGCGGAGCTCGGCCCGAAGGCCGGGGGCGACAACGCCCGCGCAAGCCTCGCCTTCGACATCGACGGCCCGTGGGCCGGGATCCGCGTCCGCACCGGCCAGAAGGGCGCCGATCCGGACCAACGCGAGGACGCGCCGTCGTCCCTGCCCCTGCACGTGCCGACCTCGGTCGTGATTCCCGGCTCGGCGCGCGCCTACGCCCCCTGATCCGGAGTTCGGGCGAAGCTCAGATCCGCCATCCCGCGACGATCAATCGGCCTTGGGACGATCCGGCCTCTCGGCTTCGGACCGGGCCAGCTCCCGCCAGCGCAGCACGAGGCCCTCGAATGCGGCGAGGTCGTCGGCGCCGAGGCGCCCGAGCGTCCGCCCCACATAGGCCGCCTGCGCCGCGAGCCCCTGCGCGGCGAGGTCGGCACCGGCCGGCGTGAGGTGGAGCGCGTGCGAGCGCCGGTCGCCGGGGATCGGGCGGCGCTCGACCAGCCCGGCCTCGACCAGGCGGTCGATCAGCCCGGAGACGTTGCCCTTCGTGACGTAGAGGCGCGCCGCCAGGTCCTGCTGGGTCAGGCCCTCGCGCTCGGTCAGCGTCGAGAGCACGTCGAATTGCGGGATCGACAGGCCGATGCCGCGCAGCGTCCCGCTCATCGCCGCCGTGACCCGCCGGTTGAGGCGGATGAAGCGGAACCAGACGCGCAGGGGATCGACCGCGGCGTCGGCAGGATCCGGATCGGGGACGGGGCGGGTACGCGGCATCACGGGGCCAAGCTATAGCAGACCGGGCGATCCCGGCGAGTGGCGCGGCCACGCGCCGGCCGGTATAGCGTTCGCGACCCCGAAGCCAGACACCAGCCATGCGCCGCCTTCTCGTCGAGGAACCCGTCACCCGCGCCGGCCCCCTGGCCCGGTGGGCCGCCCTGTTCTCGCTCATCGTGTCCGGCATCGCGATCGTGCTGGTCCGCGATCCCCGTACGGAGGCCGGGCCGGCGCTGGCGACGCTGGCCGCGGGCCTCGGCGTCGCGGTGCTGGCCGTCGCGCTCGCCGGGTTCGCCTTCGTCCGGGTCTGGCGGGAAGGCGCCCGCGGCCTCGGTGCGGCGCTCGGCGGGCTGGTTCTCGCGATGCTGGTGCTCGCCTACCCGGCCTACGCGGCGCTGCGGGGCTTCCGGCTGCCGGCGCTGACCGACGTGACCACCGACATCGACAACCCTCCGGCCTTCTCGCGCTCGCGCGCCGCGTTCGCCGCCCGGAACGGGCGCTACCCCGCCGATCCCGACCTCCCGACCCGCGAACGGCAGCGCGCCGCCTATCCGCAGATCGCGCCGCTGACCCTCGACATCGACGCCGACGAGGCGTTCGAGCTGGCGCGCAAGGCGGCGGTGAACCGCAAGTGGCAGATCGTCGAGGCGATCCGCCCCGGCGGGCGGACCGGCAACGGCCGGATCGAGGCGGTCTCGCGCAGCCTCATCCTCAACCTGCCCGACGACGTCACCATCCGCGTCCGGCCGCGTGCCGACGGCGCCCGCATCGACGTCCGCTCCGCCTCGCGGCTGGGCACGCGGGATTTCGGCGTCAACGCCGACCGCATCCGGGCCTATCTCGACGAGGTCGCGAACCTCGCGCTCGCCGTGAAGTAGCGTCGGGCGGCCGCGCGCGGCGGGCGGCCTCGCGCCTCAGCCGGCCGGCGAGGGGCCCGGTGCGAAGATCCCGTCGAGGCGCGGCGCGCCCTGCGTCGCCACCAGCCCGCGCGCGACGAGATCCTCGAGGTGGGCGAACACCGACAGCGCCGCCGCGCCGCGCAGGCGCGGATCGAGGTTCTGGTACGTGGCCGCGACGATCGCCGGGATGGTGTCGTCGCCGGCGGCGATGCGCGCGCGGATCGAGGCCTCGCGGTGGCGGCGGTGGTTGGCCAACCCGCGCACGAAGCGCCGGGGATCGCGCACCGGGCCGCCATGGCCCGGCCAGTAGATGGTCTCGTCGCGGCCCCTGAGCTTGTCGAGCGAATCCATGTAGGCGCGCATCGAACCGTCCGGCGGCGCGACGATGCTGGTCGACCATGCCATGACGTGATCGCCGGAGAACAAGGCCGCCTCCTCCGGCAGGGCGAAGGCGAGGTGGTTCATGGTGTGGCCGGGCGTCTCGACCGCGACGAGGGTCCAGCCTTCGCCGGAGAGCGCATCGCCCTCGTGCATCGGCCGGTCGGGGACGTGGTCGCGGTCGGCGGCGGCATCGAGATGGCCGATCTCGCCGGCGCCGAGCGCGCGGGCGGCCCGATGCGGCAGGCAGCCGGCGATCGGCGCGCCGGTGCGTGCCTGCAGCAGGCGGGCGCCCGGGGAGTGGTCGCGATGGGTGTGGGTGACGACGATCGCCGCCACCGACTCTTGGCCGAGATCGGCGAGCAGGGCCTCGACGTGGCCGGCATCGGCCGGCCCCGGATCGATCACCGCGACGCGTCCGTGCCCGACGACGTAGGTGCAGGTGCCGCTCGCGGTGAACGGGCCGCCGTTCGGCGCGACCCGGCGGCGGACGAGGGGGCTCAACGTTTCCAGGCGGCCGCTCGCGGGCATCACCGTGTCGAAGTCGGGCGCATCGGTACCGGCATCCGTGTCCGCCATCCGAGGCTCCTTCCGATCCCGACCGGCGCGGTCGGCCCGGAGCTACGCGAACGCGCGGCGGCGGACAATCCGAAGCGCGAGGACGTCAACGGAACGGGGAGGGCGTGACCACGCGGATCGGGTTCTGGTTGATCGCGGCGCGCTCGGGGATGCGGAAGCCGTCGCCGACCGAGGCGACCTGGACGAGGCTCGCCCGCTCGGCCGTGCGCAGCGTCCGGCGGAAGGCGTGCGCCTCGGCGTCGCGGCGGATCGCGCCAACCTTGGCCTCGATCCGCCGGCTCTGGCCCCGCGTGATCGCGGCCTGCCGGAAGTCGACCAGGGCGACCGAGCCCGACCGGTTCCGCGTCACCACGTCGGCGCTGTCGCGGGTGGCGACGACGTCGCCCTTGCGCAGGGTGAGATCGCCGGCGAGCGGCAGGGGCGGGGTGCCGGGCGCGGCCTGGCAGGAACAGTTCTCGACGCGCCGCTGGCGGTAGATGTTGGCCAGAGCCGAGGCCCGGTAGGGCAGGCCCTGCGGGCTGATCGCGCGGTCGAGCTCGGTCTCGCGGGCGCCGAGGGTGTAGACGTTCGTCGGCGCCCCCGGGCAGGCGGCGGCGCAGGCCGCCTCGTGCACCGGCATGTCGGCCCGTGCCCCGAGATTGCCGAGGGGGAAGAGATAGCCGTCGCACATCCGCACGCAGACCGTGCGACGCCCGGTCGAGGCGACGGCGACCCGCGTCACGCGCTCCGCGCGGGCCCGCTTGCGACGCGACCGGCCGAGCGGGAGGTCGGCCACGGGACGCGGGGTATGATAGACCGGGCGCGAATAGCCGAGGCGGCGGCCGTCGGGCAGGTTGGCGTAGCGGCCGGGGCGGTGCGCCGGCGGCGCGGGCTGCGGCCGGGCGGGCGCGAAGAGTTCCTGGAAGAAGTCGAGCAGGCCGCCGCGCTCGGAGGCCTGGACGAGGCTCGATCCGATCGTGACGCTGCCGAGCCCGAGGATCAGCCCCGCCGCGGCGGTCCCGATCATCTGCCGCCGCGTTCCCCCGGAGCCGTAAAACCTCTGCCAGCGCGCCCAGAACGCCATGTCTCGTCAGGTCCCCGCCCATGCGGCATGCCGGCCCGGCGGTGGCCTGGGCGAGCGAGGCCGGCTTAAAGGTTCGTTAAGCGGGGCGGCAAGTGCGGAAGACAACCGACACGATCATAACATCGCAGCGATCAGGCACAGGTATTGGCCCCTCGAGCGGCCTATTATGAGGACACCAGCAGGCGGCTCGACTTGGCGGACCTGTCGCGAGGCCATGCTCGTCGGCTTTGCCCGGTGGGCGGTGCGCGGCGCGTTCGAGCCTCCGCCGCGGGATTCCGGTGGACGGCGCATGAAAAAAGCCGCCCCGGAGGGCGGCTTGCTCAGCGACGGATCGACTCCGGCGGCGATCAATGCCGATGAGCGGGACCGTTCGGCCGGACCCGGATCGGAACCAGGCGCGGCTCGGGCCTCGGGGCCAGCGCACCCAGGACCTCCTCGACGCCGCGTGCCGCGGCACCTGCGGCGGAGCTGACGATATCGGTGAGGCGCTGGACGAGGGCGGACGCTTTTCTCATCGCTGTTCTCTGGTTTCGGACCTGGACTGAGGAACGCCGTTCGGAACGGCTCCGTTCCGGCTGCGGCCTCGTGTCCAACAAAGAGCAATATGGCGTGACATGCGCACCGGCGCGAGGGGGCGGGCGACGATTTCGGCGATCGATCGGCACCGGATCCGCGACGCTCGATTTTTCGTGTGTGCAGGCATTCGAAGCGGCGGAACCGAAACAACGACTTGACGTTTGGGATGTCAGAAGGTCGCGGCCAAGCCCGCGTCCATGTTGTCAAGGATAACGCAGATGCTCGGTTGGGCCGTTACGTTCCTCGTCGTGGCCCTCGTGGCCGCTCTGCTCGGCTTCGGTGGCATCGCCGGCACGGCGATGGAAGCCGCCAAGCTGGTGTTCTTCGTCGCGATCGTGCTGTTCGCCATCTCGGCCGTGATCGGCCTGATGCGCGGCCGCTCGCCCACGCTCTGACGCCGAGCTCGCGTCCTGCGGGCGCTTCCCGCGCCACAGGAACTGCAGAAGATGGACCCGGAGCGCCTCAGGGCGACTTCGGCTCCTTCGCATCGAGACGCTCGATGAGCTCGCGAAATCGATCCGGGACGGGTTGCTGGACGAGACCGTCGTAGAGGCTGCGGAGGTTGTGGCCGATGCGCGCCTGGGCCTGGTCGCTGAGGCGCGACGATCCATGCTCGCGCTTCTCGGCCTTCGAGCCCGCGGGCCCCGATTCCCCGACGGGCCTCAGGCCGGCATTGCCGATCGGCCTCCCCGCCTTCGCAGCGTCGGTCATCCTCACGTCCCCCGGTGCCGTTCGCGGCATCTGTGCATGAGGCACACGCGCATTGTCTTGCCGCGCGACATACGCCATGGCTGCACCAGCAACGCCTCCGGCCAGAAGCGGTTCCGCGCCCTGCCGGAACGGAGTCGGATGCCCCGCGTTGGGGCGGCAGGTTGAATAGCAGGCCGACAAGGCACAGGGGATCGTATGTCGACATCGCAACTCGTGGTGCAGCACCTGCCGTACCTGCGGCGCTACGCGCGCGCGTTGACGGGCAGCCAGGTGGCGGGCGACGCCTACGTCGCGGCAACTCTGGAGACGCTGGTCAACGAGCCGGATACGCTCGGCCGCAGCACGAACGTGAAGGCCGACCTGTTCCGGGTGTTCACCCGCATCTGGAATTCGCTATCAGTGAACGGCCGCAGCGAACAGGTGCAGCACGATCTCCCCGCCGAGGTGCGGCTCGGCCAGATCACGCCGCTGCCGCGCCAGGCCTTCCTGCTCTCCTGCCTCGAAGGCTTCTCGGAGGAGGACGCGGCGATCATCCTCGACGTCGACGTCAGCCAGGTGCGCGACCTGGTCGACGAGGCGGGACGCGAGCTCGCTGCGGACATGGCCACCGACATCCTCATCATCGAGGACGAGCCGCTGATCGCGATGGACCTTGAAGCGCTGGTCGAGGGCCTGGGCCACAACGTCATCGGCGTCGCCCGCACGCGCACCGAGGCCGTCAAGATCGCCTCCGAAAGCAAGCGCCCGGGCCTGATCCTTGCCGACATCCAGCTCGCGGACGGCTCGTCCGGCCTCGATGCCGTCAACGACCTGCTGAAGACCTTCGAGGTCCCGGTGATCTTCATCACCGCCTACCCGGAGCGATTCCTCACGGGCGAGCGCCCGGAGCCGGCCTTCCTCATCGCCAAGCCGTTCCAGCCCGCCAACGTCTCCGCCGTCATCAGCCAGGCGCTGTTCTTCCAGCAGACGGCACGCCGGCGTGAAGCCAAGTCGGCCTGACCGCGAGGCGGTCCGCAACCGCCTCCGCACCAATCCGCAGAACGAAAGAAACCCCGGCGACGAGCCGGGGTTTTTTGTTGCCCGCCAAGGACATCGGTCCAGGCATAAAAAAACGGGCCGGAGAAATCTCCGACCCGTGGATGAGGTTCCGGCCGATGCACAAGGGGAATGCGGGGAGGACCAGGTGGCCGGGTGCTCGATCAACGGGCGTGCGCGAACCAGGTTCCGGGCGCGAACCGTTTTTCGACGCCTGTGGCGTCCGCGCCACTCCGGGTCGCTGTGGACAAGGTTCCTCGTGCCCGGCACCACCGCGAGAAACTGTTGCCGAATACTGATTTCGTCAAAAGCGAGGCCGTGACGGAACCGGATCATGGAAGACGCGTTTTCCGTTCATCCTGTCAAGCTCCCATTCGGAGACCACGACGATGCTTCGGTCAGGCTTCCTTCTCGGCGTGAGCGCACCGGCCGCCATCCTGACGTTGCTCGTCCACCCGATGGTCCAGGCGAGCGCGGACCAATGGGTCCCCACGACCACGGTCGCCGCCCCCGGTCCGGCCGCGTTCGAAGCCCGCCCCCTGCCGGGCATGCGCCCGGTCTCGATCGCGATCCGGCCGAGCCGGGTGGCGAGCCTGCAATCCGAGCCGAACCGCGCCGTCCCGGCCGCGTCGGACACGGCGCAGGAGATGGGAACCAAGCCGCCGCTCAAGCCGCGTCGGATGATGCGCGAGGGCTGCGAGGCGGCGCTCAGCTCGCTGGTCGGCCCCGAAGCCCGCCGCATGATCCCCGGCCGCTGCATCTCCTGAGGCGACGCCGATCAGCCTACCGGCTTACGGCGCACAACGCGAAGGCCCGCTCCATGCTCTGGGGCGGGCCTTCGCGTTGTGCGGCATGGAGGCGGACATAAAAAAAGGCGCCTGCCCAGCGAAGGGCAGACGCCGCGCGTCTCGAAGGGCGGTCGATCACTCGGCGCCGTCGCGGCCCGTACCGGTGGCCTGACCGCCCTTGCGGCCGGCCGTCGAGGCCAGTTCGCGGTCCTGCGAGAACGAACGCTTCTCAGCCGGCACGCTGCGACCACCCTTGCTGGCGATCTCGCGCTGGCGCTCGAGATCCATCGACGCAAAACCTCGCTTCGAGGTTGAATTACCGGATGCCATCAGCTCCTCCTCAGGCTTCTCTTCACCCTTTCACAACCTTCGCCAGTATCCGAAGGTTCCTCTCACGCTTCCGCGACAAGCTTAGCCGCAACCACGTCGGTGCGCTGGCGTTGGAAGACAGCGGTGGGGCAAACGACAATCCAGCGCCTGCCTCGAACGAGGTTTTTTCGAGCATGACGAATCGCGAGATGGTCTCCGGTGCGGCCAAGGTTTCGCCGGAGGCCGCGCCGAAGCCGAACACGCGGGCGCTTCCGCCGATGCCCGCGGACGAGGGCAGCGCGACGCCGACGACGCAGGTCGAGCCGATCGATTCGCCCCAACCGAACGCCAGCGCCGGCCGCGAGCCGCCGAGCGCCGAGAAATCCGGCTTGGCGACGAAGCGCTGAGCGGCCTCAGACCTGCCGCGGCCGGCGGCTGAGCAGGACGATCCCGATCGCCATCGCAAGGATCGTCCCGGCGGCGGCGAAACTGAGGACGCGGCGGATCATCGGCGTGTAGACGCCGGTCGCGGCATCGTACCCGTAGCAGAGCAGGACGAGGCGGTCGGCGAGGCTGCCGGTCCGGCCCTCGCCGGCCTCGACGAGGGCGAGCCGCAGGTCGCTGCCGTTCAGCGCCAGCGGCGACAGGACGCGGGCGACGCGGCCGTCGCCGGTGAGCAGGATCGCGGCGGCGGGGTGGGCGAAGCTGTCGGTGCCGGCGTCGTAGACGAAACGGTAGCCGAGCGCCTGCGTCAGCCGATCGACGGCGGCGGCGTCGCCCACCAGCGCGGCCGCCTGCGCCGAAAGCCCCGGGTTCCCGAGCTCGGTGTCGAGCATGTGCCGCGCCGCGGCCGCGTCGTCGCGCGGGTCGATCCCGACGAGGACGAGGCTGACGTCGCGGCCGGCGACGAGGCCGGTTGCGGCCAAGGCCGCCCCGGACATCGACAGCATCGGGTCGCAGACGTTGCCGCAGGTGTAGTCCACCGGCAGCAGCAGGGTCGGCCGGCCACCGAGCGCCTCGCCCAGCGTGGTCGGCCGGTCGCCCGCGGCATCGTTCCAGGCCAGATCGAGGGGAACACGGGCGCCCGGAGGCGGCACGACCGCGACGCGCGCGAGCTCGGTCCGGTTCAGGCGGGCGGCGGCCGGCGTGGCGGCGAACGCGATCCCGACGAGGAGCGCGGCGAGGCGAGGATGGCGGGCGCGGCGCATGGCACCTCCGGTGGGGGCCTGCATGCCCGATCGCGTTCGACGGGGCATCCGGGGCACGCCGTCGCAGCGTGCCGCCGGGACGGGAGGGCTGGACAAGATCGCCGCAAGCCGCATGGATGAGGCGGCCGGCGCCATCACGAGATCCGGCGCGGTGCGGAGTTCCACCCATGACCCTCGATACGGAGGTTACCTCCCTTCGGCAGGTGCCGCTGTTCCGCGAGGTCGAGCCGTCGCGGCTGAAGCTGCTCGCCTTCACCAGCGAGCGGGTGCATTTCGAGGCGGGCCAGCAATTCTTCACCCGCGGCGACGTCGCGGATGCCGCCTACCTCATCCTGGAGGGCAGCGCCGCCGTGACCATCGACGGGGCCGCGGGGCCGGTGCGTCTCGCCCTGCTCGGGGCCAACGCCCTGGTCGGCGAGATGGGCATTCTGGCCGACCAGCCGCGCTCGGCCACCGTCACGGCCGAGACGGCGGCCACCGCCCTGCGCATCGACCGCGGCGTGTTCCTCGAGCTGCTGGCGCAGTTTCCCCAGATCAGCATCGCGCTGATGCGCGAGCTGGCCCTGCGCCTCGAGCAAACGAACCAGGCGCTCGCGCAGAGCCGCGCCTGAGATCGCGCGATCGGGCGTCACGGCGCCGGGTAGGTGATGAACTCCATCAGCGACCCGTCCGGATCGCGGAAGTAGATGCTGGTCCCGGGCCCGGCCGCGCCGTGGCGCTCCACCGGGCCGAGCTCGACGGGGACGCCGTGCGCGGCCAGGTGCGCCATCGCCTCCTCGATCGTGCCGGACCAGCGGAAGCACAGGTCGCTGCCGCCCGGCATCACCGGCTTCTCGGCGAGCGGCTCCGGGGACAGCCCGGGGCCGTGGCAGTTCAGCTGCACCCCGCCGAGCCGGTACGCGAAGCCCGCGCCGGCCGGGACGATCTCGGCGCCGACCACGTCGCCGTAGAAGGCGTTCGCGCGCGTCCAGTCCCTGACGTGGATCACGCAATGGTCGAGGTGGATCGCCGGGCGCAGCGGCGTCTCGGGCAATGCGCCTTGCATCTCGGGAAGGGTGAGCGTGTCGGCCATGATGCGCCTCGTCTCGGAACCGATCCGAGAGAGTTAGGGCGCAAGCCACGGCCGAACGAGGCGAAATCCGGGCAATCGTGCCGGGCGCTTCATCCAACCTGAGACGCAAAAGTCACATCGTGGGGGGCGGCGAGGCGGTAGGCATGATCCGAACGCTTCTTCGCCTCGTGAGGCCCCATGCCCCTCCGCCGGATCCTCCTCGCTGCGGTCCTCATCGCGCCGCTCGCAGCCTGCAACCAGCGCGGGCCCGTGAACCTCGCCGCCAACGACGAGGAGGCGGCGTGGTATGTCGGCTCGATGCCCGACAAGCCGTTCGACGTGCCGCTGGTCGACACCAACCGCCTCGATCCGAAGTACCGCCGGCAGGTCGTGAGCTATTCCGGCCCCGAGCGGCCGGGCACCATCGTCGTCGACATCGACAAGCGCCAGCTCGCCCTCGTCCAGGCCGACGGCACGGCGATGCAGTACGGCGTCGGCGTGGGCAAGCTCGGCTTCTCGTGGAAGGGCGAGGCCCGGGTCGGCCGCAAGGGCGTCTGGCCGGACTGGAGCCCGACGACGACCATGGTCGCCCTCCATCCGGAGATCGACCGCCAGCGCAAGGGCGGCGTCGACAACCCGCTCGGCGCCCGCGCGCTCTACCTCTACCAGGGCAACCGCGACATCCTGTTCCGCATCCACGGCACCAACGAGCCCTGGAGCATCGGCGAGCAGATGTCGTCGGGCTGCGTCCGCATGCTCAACGAGGACATCGTCGACCTCTACGAGCGCGTGCCGGTGGGGACGCAGGTGCTGATCAAGCGCAACGGCAAGTACCGGGTCTGAGCCGATCCGGTCCGAACGGCCGGCTTGACCGGAGCCGGCCTCCGGCAGAGCGTGCGCCCGAAGCGTTCAGGCCCTGGAGACGACGATGCCGACCACGACCGACGGACTCGTCCTGCACCACGCCCCGAACACCCGCTCGACGGGCGTGCGGGTGCTGCTCGAGGAACTTCACGCGCCGCACGAGCTGCACGTCATCAACCTCAAGGCGGGCGAGCAGCAGGGCAGCGCGCACCTCGCCGTCAATCCGATGGGCAAGGTCCCGGCGATCCGCCACGGCGGCGCGACGGTGGCCGAGCAGGCCGCCTGCTACCTCTACCTCGCGGACCTGTTTCCCGAGGCCGGCCTCGCGCCCGGCACGACCGATCCGGCCCGCGGCGCCTACCTGCGCTGGATGGTCTTCTACGGCTCGTGCTTCGAGCCGGCCGTGATCGACCGGGCGATGGAGCGCGCGCCGCCGCCCCGGATGATGTCGGCCTACGGCGATTACGACACGGTGCTGGCCCAGGTGCTCGCGATGCTGACGCCCGGCCCCTGGATCCTCGGCGAGCGCTTCTCCGCCGCCGACGTCCTATGGGGCTCGGCGCTCGGCTGGACCACCGCGTTCAAGCTCGTCCCCGAGGAGCCGGCGATCATGGCCTACCTCGCGCGCTTCCGGGCGCGTCCGGCCTACCAGGCGATCGCCGCCGACGACGCGCGCCTCGCGGCGGCGCAGCAGGCGGCGGCAGGGTAGGGCACCCGAACCGGCCCTAACCCCGAAGCAACTCCAAAAACCGTGCCACCAGCCGGCGCGCGACCTCGTCCTTGTCGAGCGTCGGCCAGGTCTCGACCGACCCGTCGCGCGCGATCAGGTGGACCGTGTTGGTCGCGCCGCCCATCACGCCGCCCGCAGCCGAGACGTCGTTGGCGACGATCAGGTCGCAGCCCTTTCGGGCGATCTTCGCCTGGGCGTGCGCGATCACCGTGTCGGTCTCGGCGGCGAAGCCGACGACGAGGGCGGGGCGGTTCTCCGTCCGTCCGGCGATGGTGGCGAGGATGTCGGGGTTCTCGACTAGCGTCAGCGGGGCGGGCGCCGCGCCGGCCTTCTTGATCTTGGAGCCGGTCTCGGTGGCGGGCCGCCAGTCGGCGACCGCGGCCGTGAACACCGCGATGCTGGCGGGAAGCGCCGCCTCGACCGCCGCCAGCATCTCGCGCGCGGTCTCGACCCGCACCACGGCGGCGCCCTCGGGATCGGGGATCGCCACCGGCCCGGAGACCAGCGTGACCGTCGCGCCGGCGGCGGCGGCGGCGGCGGCGATGGCGTGGCCCTGGCGCCCCGACGAGCGGTTGGCGATGAACCGCACCGGGTCGATCGGCTCATGGGTCGGCCCGGAGGTGACGAGCACGCGGTGGCCGCCGAGCGGCCCGGCGGCCTTGGCGCGACCCGCGAGGAAGCCGAACCCGGCGGGCTTCGCCTCGGCCTCCCCGAGCATCGCGGCCGCGGCGTCGGCGATCTCGGCCGGCTCGGCCATGCGGCCCGGCCCTGTCTCGGGCTCGGCCATCGGGCCGGCATTGGGGCCGACGACCCGGACGCCGTCGGCGAGCAGCGTCGCGAGGTTGCGCCGCGTTGCGGGATGCGCCCACATCGCCACGTTCATCGCCGGCGCGATCAGGATCGGCAGGGTGGTGGCGAGCAGCACCGTGGAGGCGAGGTCGGGGGCGTGGCCGGTGGCCATCCGCGCCATCAGGTTGGCGGTGGCCGGCGCCACCACCACCGCGTCGGCGTCCCGGGCCAGCTTGATATGGCCGATCTCCGCCTCGTCGGCCCGGTCGAACAGGTCGGTATGGGCGGGCTGGCCGGCGAGCGCCGCGGCCGCGAGCGGGGTGACGAATTCCTGCGCGCCCTTGGTCAGCAGCGGTCGGACGGAGGCGCCGCGCTCGCGCAGGCGGCGGATCAGGTCGAGCGCCTTGTAGGCCGCGATGCCCCCGCCGATGACGAGGAGGATGCGCCGGTTCGCGAGCGGCAACGTGGGGGCTGCGGTCATGGCAGAAGGAGTGCCGGTGCGGGGCGGGCCGCGTCAATCCCGGCCGCGGCCCGCGCTCTCGCCGCGCCGGCCGCGCGCGCGACGAGGACGGCCCAGGCCTCCCGCTCGTGCGCCGGGTCGAACGCCGCCGCACGCGCCGCACCGTGCGCGCGCAGGCGCTCGAGGAAGGCCGGGTCCTGTTCCGCGCGCAGCATCAGGCGCGCGAGCGCAGCCTGGTCTCCGGCCGGGAAGTAGCCCGGGTGGTCGGCGCCGAGCAGGCCGACATTGCCCGGGATCTCGGAGGCCAGGATCGGCAGCCCGGCCGCGATCGCCTCGGAGATCACGTTGGCGCCGCCCTCGTTCAGCGAGCTCAGCACCATCAGCCGCGCGCGCCGCAGGAACCGCCGCACCCGCGCGCCGGAGACCTCGCCGCGCCAATCGTAGCGCGGGTTGGTTTGCATCTCGGCCCGCGCGCGATCCGCCCACGCCGGGTCGGGCGCGCCGCCGAGATGGACGACGCGGATGCGGGAGGCGGGCGGCAGGGTGCGGGCGGCGAGCGCGGCACGCAACGGGTCCTTCTCGGCGCGCAGGTGGCCGACGACGAGGATCTCGAAGGTGCGCGTCGTGGGCGGCAGGCGCTCCTCGCTCGCCGGCACCGACTGCACGATCACCGCGAGCTTGTCGCGGTAGGATTCCGGGATCGCGTCGGCGACGAGGTCGTGCAGGCCGACGAGCACGTCGGCGAGATCGAGCGAGCGCAGGGTGGTGCCGGGATCGGCGGCGAGATCGTGATTGATGTCGGTCCCGGTCAGCGCGACGACGAGGGGGCGCTCCGGGTATAAGCGCCGGTATCGCGCGATCGCCGGGGCGCTCTTCCAGGCGTGCAGCGCGATCATCAGGTCGCAGGGCGCGTCGGCGTAGGCGGTCGCCACGACGACGCGGTGGCCGAGCCGGCGCAGGATGCCGGCCCAGCGCAGGGCCGTCGTGCGGTTGCCGGCCCGCGAACGTTTCGGCGCCGGCGTGATCAGGATGATGTCCATGGGTCGATCGCTTATCGGATGGGTGCCATGACCGACGCCACACAACTCATCGCGATGCTGGAGGACAGCCGCGCCCGGACCCTCGAGCTGGTGGCCGGGCTCGATGCCGAGCGGCTGATCGGGCCGCGGCTCGACATCGTCAACCCGCTGCTGTGGGAGATCGGGCACCTCGCCTGGTTCCACGAGCACTTCATCCTGCGCGCCCTCGACGGGGCGGAACCCGCGATCGCGGATGCCGACGCGGTCTACAATTCCGCGGTGCTCGCCCACGACGACCGCTGGGTGCGCGCGCTGCCGCCGCTCGACGTCACGCTCGGATACATGGGCCGCGTCCACGACGCGCTGGTCCGGCGCCTCGACGGCCCGCCGACCGCCGAGGAAGCCTACCGCTACCGGCTGACCACCTACCACGAGGACATGCACGGCGAGGCCTTCACCTATTCGCGCCAGACGCTCGGATACCCGGCGCCGTCCTTCGCCGCCTCGGCCGGTCTCGCCCCGGTCGCGGAGGGGCCGTGGCCGGGCGACGCGGCGATCCCCGGCGGCACCTTCCGGCTTGGCGCCGAGCCGGGCGAGGCGTTCGTGTTCGACAACGAGAAGTGGGCGCACCCGGTCGAGGTCGCGCCGTTCCGCATCGCGCGGGCGCCGGTGACCAACGCGGAGTTCGCCGCCTTCGTCGCCGCCGGCGGCTATCGCGAGCCGTCGTTCTGGGACGCGGAGGGATGGCGCTGGCGCTGCCGGAGCGGTGCGGAGCACCCCGCGCATTGGCAGCCGGACGGGGCGGGCTGGCGGGTCCGCCGCTTCGACGGCGTCTCCGACCTCGCCCCGCACCAGCCGGTGGTCCATGTCGGCTGGTACGAGGCCGCCGCCTACTGCGCCTTCGCCGGCCGCCGCCTGCCGACCGAGGCCGAATGGGAGGTCGCGGCCTCCACCGCCCCGACCTCGGGCGGGGCGATGGGGCAGGTGAAACGCCGCTATCCCTGGGGCGAGGCGGCACCGGATGCGACCCGCGCCAACCTCGACGGCGGCCGCCTCGGCTGCGTCGACGTGGCCGCCCACGAAGCGGGCGACAGCGCCTGGGGCTGCCGCCAGATGATCGGCAACGTCTGGGAATGGACCGCGAGCGACTTCCTGCCCTATCCGGGTTTCTCGCCCGATGCCTACCGCGAGTATTCCGAGCCCGCCTTCGGCACGCGGAAGGTGCTGCGCGGCGGTGCCTGGATCACCCGCGGGCGGATGGTCGACAACGCCTACCGCAACTTCTTCGGGCCGGATCGCCGCGACATCTTCGCGGGCTTTCGCACGGCGGCCGTGTAGGATCGTACTTCTCAGGAGTTGAATTACAACTTCTGACCTCACCCTATGGGTACTCGTTCCTTACACCGCAGATGACAGGAAGTGGAACGCCGCACGCGGAAACCGCGGTCAACGTCCTCAACTTGCGCCTCACGCACGAAATCTGAGCGGCAAGACATCTTTAAGAAAATTATCGCAACCTGCTACTCGAACCGCCCCAAGGTCGCACCACGCAGCGTCGTCGTCTCACAGGCTCCATCCGTTCGGGAGAGGCCGGAGGATCGGACCGCGCCGCCCGGGGCTCGGCCGAGGCGATTTCGGACCTGCGCGCATGTTGACCGTCCTCGGTTGCTTCACGGCCCGGCACGACCTCCGCCTCGTCGTCCTGGCGGGCGTGATCTGCGCGATCGCGGCGCTGACCGCGATCCGGCTTCTCCGCCACGCCGGCACCGTCAGCGGCCGCGTGCGATCGACCTGGCTCGTGGTCGCGGCGATCTCCAGCGGGTCGGGCATCTTCGCGACCCACTTCATCGCGATGCTGGCGTTCGAGCCGAGCATCCCGAGCGCCTACGATTCCGGGTTGACCGTCCTCTCGCTGGTCTTCGCGATCGGCCTCACCGGCCTGGGCCTGCGGATCGCCCTGTCCGAGACGCCGCGGGCGTCCTGGCTCGGGGGGGTCGTGGTCGGCTTCGGCATCGCCGCGATGCACTACACCGGCATGGCGGCCTTCGAGGTCACGGGACGTCTGCGCTGGGATCCGGCCTTCGTGTTCGCGTCGATCCTGATCGGTGAGCTCCTTTCCGCCGTCGCCGTCTCCATCGCCGTGCATGCCCGTTCGCTCACCTCCCTGTTCGGCAGCGCAGGCCTGCTCGCGCTGGCGATCGGCGCGCATCACGGGGTGGGCATGGCCGGGGTGACGATCACCGAGAACCCGCTGGCGACCCTGTCGCCCCAGGCGATGCCGCCGGGCTGGCTCGCCGGCGCCGTCGCGGTGGCCAGCCTCATCGTGTTTGTCCTCACGGCGACGGCCTACGCGCTCAGCCTTCGCGAGCAGCGTCGCGCGCGCGCGGAGATGGTGCGCATGCGCGGCCTCGCCAACGCGGCGGTCGAGGGTCTGATCGTCCTGGACCGGTGCCGGATCGTCACGGCCAACATCAGCTTCAGCCGGCTCGTCGGCCTCTCGCACGAAGCGATGACGGGCCTGTCGGTCACCGCCTTCCTCGACGAGCCCCGGACCTGGGATCGGCTCCCCTACGTCATCGGGCAGCCGGTCGAGCTGAGCCTGCGCGACGGCGCCGGCGCGGTCATCGAGGCGGAGGTGATCCTTCGGCGGATCGATTTCGCGGGCAAGCCGCATCATGCCCTGGCGGTCCGCGACATCCGGCAGCGCAAGCACGCCGAGCGGCACATCCGGTACCTCGCCCACCACGATGCCCTGACGGGCCTGCTCAACCGCTCCGCCTTCAACGCGCGCCTCGATCGCGCCGTGGGCGCGGCAGTTGCGACCGGCGTTCCGATCGCGGTGCTCTGCCTCGACCTCGACCGGTTCAAGGCGGTCAACGACCTGTTCGGCCATACGGCCGGCGACGCGACGCTGAATAGGGTCGCCCGCCGCGTCACCGGGCTGCTCGGCCCCGACCAGATCCTGGCACGCCTCGGCGGCGACGAGTTCGCCATCCTCATGGCCGGACGGACCGGGCCGGACGCTGCCGAGCGCCTGGCGAAGACCATTCTCGCGGCCCTCGCTGCGCAGGCCTCGGGCGGGCCCGCCGACGCGATCGTCGGGGTCAGCATCGGCATCGCCCTGTGCCCGCAGGACGCCGTGGAGCGCCAGGGCCTAATGGGCCATGCCGATACGGCGCTCTACCGCGCCAAGGCCGAGGGCCGGGGGACCTACCGCTTCTTCGAGCCCCAGATGGGCATCGCCGTGCGCGAGCGTCACGCCTTGGAACGCGACCTCGAACAGGCCCTGGCGCGCGGCGAGTTCCACCTCGAGTACCAGAAGCAGGTCGCGGCCGCGGGCGGCGCCCTGCTCGGCTTCGAGGCCCTGCTGCGCTGGACCCATCCGACACGAGGGCTCGTCCCGCCCGACGTCTTCATCCCGGTGGCCGAGGAGCGCGGAACGATCTCGGCGATCGGGATGTGGGTGCTTCGCACCGCCTGTCGCGAGGCCGCGGCCTGGACGTCGCCCCTGCGGGTGGCGGTGAACGTCTCGGCGGTCCAGGTCCACGATCCGGCCTTCGCCGCGCAGGTGCACGCGGTTCTGGTCGAGACCGGGCTGCCGGCCGCGCGGCTGGAGCTGGAGATCACCGAGACCGCGCTGATCCGCAACTTCGACCGTGCGGTGGCGACGCTGCGCCAGCTGCGGACGCTCGGCGTCGGCATCGCCATGGACGATTTTGGGACGGGCTACTCGTCGCTGGCCAACCTCCGGGCGTTCCCCTTCGACCGGATCAAGATCGACCGGTCCTTCGTGCGCAACGTCGACACCAACGCCCAGACGGCGGCGATCGTGCGCGCCGTCCTCGGGCTCGGCTGCGGGCTCGGCCTGCCGGTGGTCGCCGAGGGCGTCGAGACCGTCGCGGAACTCGCGTTCCTGAGAGCAGCCGGGTGCGCCGAGGTGCAGGGCTACCTGTTCGGTCGCCCGGGCCCCGTCGACACGCACGGGATCACCCCCTGCGCAGCCGCCGTCGCAGATGCGCCGCGACAGGGTCGCGCCGCCTGACGGAACGCTCCGAAGCGGGCGGCTTCGCCGTCCCGGCCTATCGCAAGGCCGCCACCAGCACGCCCGCCGCGATCGCCCACAGGGCCAGCGTCTGCCACAGCGCGTCGCGGCGCTCGTTGCGGGCGATGCGCTCCAGGCGGCGTGCGTCGCCCGTGCCCGCCTCGTCGGCATGGACGATCAGGCGCCGGAGCCGCAGGGCGAGGTCCGGCACGTCGGCGACGATGTCGGTGAGGGTGCGCGCGGCGTGGGCCGCCCCTTCCAGGCGCCCGGCCGGGCCGAGGTTGCGGGTGATCCAGCTGCGGACCACCGGCTCGGCCGAGGTCCACATGTCGAGCTTGGGATCGAGGCTGCGGGCGACGCCTTCCACCACCACCATGGTCTTCTGCAGCATCACCAGCTCGGTGCGCGTGCTCATGTCGAACAGGGCGGTGATGTCGAACAGCAGCGTCAGCACCTTCGCCATCGAGATCTCGTCGGCGCGGCGCTGGTGGATCGGCTCGCCGATGGCGCGGATCGCCTGGGCGAAGTCGTCGACCGAGTGGTGCGCCGGCACGTAGCCCGCCTCGAAGTGGACCTGCGCCACGCGGCGGTAGTCGCGCATGATGAAGCCGAGCAGGATCTCGGCGAGGAACCGCCGTTCCTTGCGCCCGAGCCGGCCCATGATGCCGAAATCCACCGCGACGAGCTTGCCGGCGGCGTCCACGAACAGGTTCCCCTGGTGCATGTCCGCGTGGAAGAACCCGTCGCGGATCGCCTGGCGCAGGAAGCTCTGGATCACCGTGCGCCCGATCGCGTGCGGGTCGTGGCCGGCTTCCCGAAGCGCGGCGGCGCTGTGGAGGCGGGTGCCGTCGATCCATTCGCAGGTGAGCACGTCGCGCGCGATCAGCTCCCATTCGGGCCTCGGCACGCGAAAATCGTCGTCCTCCGCGGTGTTCTGCGCGAGCTCCGAGGCGGCGGCGGCCTCGAGCCGGAAGTCCATCTCCATGGTCACGGAGCGGGCCAGGATCTCGACCACGTCGCGCGGGCGCAGGCGCTCGGCTTGCGGAGACAGCACGTGGACGATGCGCGCGAGGAGGCGCATCACCTCCACGTCGCGCTGGAAGCGCTCGCGCACGCCCGGCCGCATGATCTTCACGGCGAGCGTGCGCTGGGTGCCGTCGGCATCGTGGACCACCGCCTTGTGGACCTGCGCGATCGAGGCCGCGGCCACCGGCTCGCCGAAGGCGACGAACAGGGCGGAGATCGGCTTGCCGAAGGCGGCCTCGACCACCTTCACGGCCACCGCCTGCGGGAAGGGCGGCACCCGGTCCTGCAGCATCTCGAGGTCGCGGGCCGCGCTCATCCCGACGATGTCGGGGCGGGTGGCGAGGAACTGCCCGAACTTGACGTAGGACGGGCCGAGCCGGGTCAGGCCGGCCGAGAGCCGGGCCGCGCCGGTACCGAGGCCCGGCCGCTCCAGCAACCGGACGATCCGCAGCCCGAGCCGCAGGTGCGGCGGCAGCTCGGAGGCGTCGACGAGCGCCAGCGCGCCCTCGCGCGCTAGCACGAAGCCGACATGGGCCCCGCGGAAGAGGTTGACCGCGGCGGCGATCATCGCGCCGCCCGGCGGCTCGGGTCGGTCACGAGACCTTCCAGCCGGAATGGATCGCGACGATGCCGCCCGAGAGCGGCCGGTGCGTGACGTGGCGGAAGCCGGCCTGCTCGATCATCCCGGCGAACAGCCCGGGGGAGGGGAACTTCCGGATCGATTCCACGAGGTAGCGGTAGGATTCCGCGTCGCCCGCGACCCGCGCGCCGAGCCGCGGGATCACGTGGAAGGAGTAGGCGTCGTAGATCTTGTCGAGCACCGGCAGGTCGACCTTGGAGAATTCCAGGCACAGGAAGCGGCCGCCGGGCTTCAGTACGCGGCGGGCCTCCTGCAGGGCCAGCTCGATCCGCGGCACGTTCCGGATGCCGAAGGCGATGGTGTAGGCGTCGAAGGTCGCGTCCGGCAGGGGCAAGGTCTCGGCGTTGCCGGTGACGAAGTCGATGCGCCCGTCGAAGCGCGCCCCGGCGCGCTCGGCGCCGACCCGCAGCATCGCCTCGTTGATGTCGAGCACGGTGACCGAGGCCTGCGGGCCGCCGGCCTCGAGGACGCGGAAGGCGACGTCGCCGGTGCCGCCGGCCACGTCGAGATGGCGGAACGGCCGCGTGCGCGACGGGCGCAGCATCGCGATGAGCTGCGCCTTCCAGGCCCGGTGCAGGCCGCCGGACATCAGGTCGTTCATCAGGTCGTAGCGCTTGGCGACCGAGCGGAACACGTCGTCGACGCGCGCCTGCTTCTCGGCCAGGGCCACACGCTCGAAGCCGAAATCGGTCTCCTGCGCCCCCGTCGTGCCGTCCCGCGCGCCCGTCGTCTCGTCCGCCACCGTCATGAAGTCCTGCCCGTCTGCGCCCTCGCGCCTCATAGCGAAGCCGGACGCGATCCGCCATGCGTCGTAAGACGCGGTGGGGACGGCCGGCCGTGGGCGGCGAAGCCTCGCCCGTCGGCCGGGATTGCGGCGGCGGCGGCCCGGGCCGATACCCGGCCTCCACGATCCGCCTTCCACCATCCGATTTGCCGAGGGACGGCCACAGGACGATGCCCGAGCTTCCAGAGGTCGAGACGGTGCGGCGCGGCCTCGCGCCGGCGATGGTCGGGGCCACCTTCAGCCGCGTCACCCTGCGCCGGCCGAACCTGCGCTTCCCGTTCCCCGAGCGCTTCTGCGCGCGCCTGGAGGGCCGCCGGGTCACCGGCCTCGCGCGGCGGGCGAAGTACCTCACGGCCGGCCTCGATTCGGGCGAGACGCTGATCATGCATCTCGGCATGAGCGGCCGCTTCGACGTGGCGATGCCCGACGGCAGCAACACGTCGCCCGGCGACTTCTACCTCGACGGGGCGCTCGGCACGCCCAAGCACGACCACGTGGTGATGGCGATGGGGAACGGCGCCACCGTCACCTACAACGACGCCCGCCGCTTCGGCTTCATGGACCTCGTGCCCACCGACACGCTCGCCGCGTGCCGGCACTTCGCCGGCATGGGCATCGAGCCCCTGAGCGCGGATCTGACGGCCGAGACCATCGCGCGGCTCTTTCGCCACAAGATCACGCCGCTGAAGGCCGCGCTCCTCGACCAGCGCCTGATCGCGGGCCTGGGCAACATCTACGTCTGCGAGGCTCTGCACCGGGCCGGCCTCCATCCCGAGGCCGCCGCGGGCACGCTGGCAAAGGCCGACGGCGCGCCGACGCCGAAGGCCCGGTTGCTGGCCAGGGTGATCGGCGAGGTGCTCACCGAGGCGGTCGCCGCCGGCGGCTCGACGCTGCGCGACTACGCCCACACCGACGGCACGTCGGGCGCCTTCCAGCAGGCGTTCCGCGTCTACGACCGGGTCGGCGAGGCCTGCCGCACCAAGGGCTGCGGCGGGACCGTCGGCCGGATCGTGCAATCCGGCCGCTCGACCTTCTTCTGCGCGACCTGCCAGCCTTCTGGGACGCGGATCGCGCCGACGCCCCTGAAACCGCGCTGACCAGATCGGCCTGTCTGTCGACCAGCCGGGGCGCGTGCAGCGCGCAACGGCAATTTCGCCACAAACCGGCGTAGTTTCCGGTACCCTGCGGCGATCCTTCGTGATCGCCGCCCCGTCGCGCATGCGCGCCCGGCACCGCCCTCGTCGCCGGCGCGAGCCCGAGCAGGATCCCGATGTTCTTCCGTCGACGCCAGACGCACGTGCCGCCGCAGCCGCTCACCTTCGACGAGCCGGCCCAGCCGCAGCGCCTCTCCCCCCGCTCGCCGAACGAGGCGATCAAGCCGACCGCGGCCCCGCCGCCGCCCGAGCGGCCCGAGCGCCGCCGCGGCGGGCTCCTCGCCACCATCAGCGGGTTGCTCACCTTCGCGGTGGTGATCGCCATCGCCGTGATGCTCGGGCTGACGCTGTTCCAGCGGCAGGTGCAGGAGCCCGGCCCGCTCGCCGCCGACAAGGTGGTCGTGATCCCGTCCCGCAGCGGCACCGGCGAGATCGCCGAGATCCTGAAGCGCGAGGGCGTGATCGACCATGTCGGGCTGTTCGAGTTCGCCGCCCGCTTCGGCGGGCGCCCGCCGCTGAAGGCCGGCGAGTACACCTTCAAGGCCCATGCCAGCATCAGCGATGCGATCGACACCGTGACCACGGGCCGGCAGGTCCAGCACGCGATCACCTTCCCCGAGGGGCTCACCTCCGAGCAGATCGTGATGCGCCTCAACGAGAACGACGTGCTCACCGGCGAGGTCGGCGAGATCCCGCCCGAGGGCTCGCTGCTGCCCGACACCTACAAGTTCGAGCGCGGCGCGAGCCGTCAGCAGATCGTCAACCTGATGCGCGAGAAGCAGCGCAAGGTCCTCAACGACATCTGGCTGCGCCGCAGCGCCGACGTGCCGGTGCGGACGCCGGCCGAGATGGTGACGCTGGCCTCGATCGTCGAGAAGGAGACCGGGCGCGCCGACGAGCGGCCGCGGGTGGCCGGCGTGTTCGTCAACCGCCTGAACAAGCGGATGAAGCTGCAATCGGACCCGACCATCGTCTACGGGCTGGTCGGCGGGCGCGGCACCCTCGGGCGCGGCATCCAGCGGTCCGAGATCGACCGGGCGACGCCCTACAACACCTACGTGATCGAGGGCCTGCCGCCCGGCCCGATCGCCAATCCCGGCCGCGCCGCCCTGGAGGCGGTCGCCAATCCGTCGCGGACCAAGGACCTGTTCTTCGTCGCCGACGGCACCGGCGGGCACGCCTTCGCCGAGAGCCTCGACGGCCACCAGAAGAACGTCGCGCGCTGGCGCCAGGTCGAGAAGGCCCGCCTGGCCACGACGCCGGATGCCGCCGGCGTCGACAAGGCCGAGCCGGCCGCCGATCCCGCCGCGGTGCCGAACCGGGCCTCGGCCTTCGCCCCGCCGACGAACGCCTACGCGCTGGACGGGGCGACCGTCGGGGCGGGCGGGCCGCGGCCGAAGGCCTTCGACGCCTCGGAGGGCACCAAGCTCGATCCGCTGAAGAACAAGACCTACGACCTCGGCTCGCCCAAGACCGTGCCGGTGCTGAAGCAACCGTGATCGTCCCCGGCGCTGCGGCGCCGCTCGCACGCGCCATCAGGACGAGCCGATGCACCTGAACCACGTCAACCTCGGCGTCACCGAGGTCCCGGCCACGGTCGCGATGTTGGAGACCTATTTCGGGCTGCGCCGCACCGCGATGCTGGTCAACGACAAGATGGCCTTCCTCGCCGACGACGGCGGCGGCATCCTCAGCCTGTTCCGCGTGAAGGATGCGACCTACCCCAAGATCTTCCACATCGGCTTCATCCAGGAGCGGGTGGAGCAGGTCCACGCGATCCACGCACGGCTGACCGAAGGCGGCTTCGCCCCGGAGACCCCGCGCGAGGAGCACGGGCGGGTGACGTTCTATTTCCAGGCGCCGGGCGGGTTCACGGTAGAGGTCAACGCCTTCGTGTAGGCGTCCCGCACGACGAAACCTCGGCGCCGCAACGCAGGGCATCGCAAGACCATGATCGCGAGCATGACCGGGTTCGCCCGGGCCGCCGGCACCACCGGGCCGGTGCAGTGGGCCTGGGAGGTCCGCAGCGTCAACGGCCGCGGGCTCGACGTGCGGCTCCGGGTGCCGAACGGATACGATTCCGTCGGCGAGGTCGCGCGCACCGCCCTGCAGAAGACGCTCGCCCGCGGCCAGTGCCAGCTCTCGCTCAACCTGACGAAGCCGGAGAGCAAGGCGCGGGTGCGGATCGACGAGGCGTTGCTGGCGCGGCTCGCCGAGGCCGTCGCCCGCGTGCCGGTGCCGGAGGGGATCGCGCCCGCGACGATGGACGGGCTGCTGTCGATCCGCGGCGTCGTCGAGGCCGAGGACGAGGCCGCCACCGAGCCGGACGCGCTGGCGCGCGACCTCGCGGAGGGCGTCGTGCGGCTGGTGGCCGACCTCATCGAGGCGCGCCGCGCCGAGGGCCGGGCGCTCGCGGAGATCGTCGCGGCGCAGGTCGCGCGGATGGGCGTGCTGACGCAGGCTGCGGAGGATTGCCCGGCGCGCAAGCCCGAGGCGATCCGCGCCCGTCTCGCGGCCTCCGTCGCGGGCCTGCTGGACGCCGGCGGCCTCGATCCCGAGCGCCTGCATCAGGAGGCGGTGATGATGGCGGCCAAGGCCGACGTCCGCGAGGAGCTCGACCGCCTGCGCGCCCACCTCGAAGCGGTGTCCGAGCTCCTGGCGGCGGGCGGCGCGATCGGGCGGCGCCTCGATTTCCTGGCCCAGGAGCTCGGGCGCGAGGCCAACACCCTGTGCGCCAAGGCCAACGACGTGGCGCTGTCGCGAATCGGACTCGACTTGAAGGCCGTGGTGGAGCAATTCCGCGAGCAGGTTCAGAACGTCGAGTAGCGGGACTGAGGCGATGGGCGCGCGAGACACGGCCGGGGCACGCGGATGACGGACGCCCCCTCCCCATCGGTCTCGGACTCGATCGCCCGCCGCGGGCTGATCCTGATCCTGTCCTCGCCGTCGGGCGCCGGCAAGACCACCCTGACGCGCGCCATTGCCGATGACGGCGGCTGGGGTCTCGACCTGTCGATCTCGGTGACGACCCGCGCCCGGCGCCCGTCCGAGATCGCCGGGCGCCACTACCATTTCATCGCGCGCGAGGCCTTCGACGACCTGCGCAGCCGCGACGACCTGCTCGAATGGGCCGAGGTCCACGGAAACTTCTACGGCACGCCGCGCCGCCCGGTGGAGAAGGTGCTCAGCGCCGGCCGGGACATGATCTTCGACATCGACTACCAGGGCACCCGCCAGGTCCGCTCCAAGCTCGCCGACGACGTGGTGACGGTGTTCATCCTGCCGCCGAGCCTGGAGGAGCTGCGCCACCGCCTGGAGCGCCGCGCCGAGGACAGCCCGGAGACCATCGAGAAGCGGCTCGCCAACGCCCGCGTCGAGATCCAGCGCTGGAGCGAGTACGACTACGTCATCGTCAACGACGACCTGCAGAACGCCTTCGACGCCCTGCGCGGCATCCTGGCCGCCGAGCGCCTCAAGCGCACGCGGCGGATCGGCCTCGAAGCCTTCGTCGACGGGCTGCTCGGGCGGGATCGCGAGGGCTGAGGCGGCCTGCGCCTCAGCCGGCCCCGCACGCGGCGGACGAATCCGGCGCGCACAGCCAGATCCGAAGCGCGTCGAACGTCGCGGTGCCGGTCGCCAGGGCGGCCGCCTCCGCCTCCGGATCGCCCGACAGGCGATCGAGCCGCGCGCGGAAGGCGTTCCACATCACGCCGGTCTGCCGGCCATGGGCGCGGTAATAGGCGAGGCCCGCCTGCGTCAGCCCGTGCACCGCGCCGATGTGCCGGCCGATGACCTGGCCGCCGAGCGTGGAGCCTTCGAGCACGTAGAGCGCCCCCATCGCCGCGGCTTCGTCCGCGAACGTCACGGCCGAAGGCCGGGGCAGGGTGGCGATCTCGGCGTCCGGCATCCCGAGATGGGCGAGGTCCGCCGCCAGCGCGGCGAAGCGCCGGCGCGGGCCCCAGAACGCCTCGTCGGCGAGCGCAAGCCCGATCGCCGGCTCGTAGGCCGCATGGAATCCATGGAAGCGGGCGAGCAGGGCGCGATACCCGGGCAGCGTCGCGACGCGCGCCCGCCAGTCGAGCGCGTCCTCGAGACCCTGATGCGACGAGGCGGTTGCGGCGCGCAGCCGCTGGTGCAGGCTCACGCCGTGATCGTGAAGCAGGCGCCGGGCGCGTTGTCGACGTCGAGGCGGGCGTTGATCTGGTCGAGCATCGCCCGGATCAGCTTCATCCCGAGCCCGACGCCGGTGCCGTTGGCGCGGGGCTTGGTCTCCGACCAGCCCTCGGGCAGGCCCTCGCCGTCGTCGCAGACGCGCAGCCGCACGCTGCCGGGGCCGTGGCCCGAAACGGTGACCGCCACGCGGCCGACGCCCTCGGGCTTGGCGGCGTACTTGAAGGCGTTGGTGACGAGCTCGGTGGCGATCAGCGAGAGCGCCACCGCCTTGCGGTAGGGCACCATCAGGCCGGGCTCGGCGATGAGGTCGACGGCATGGCCGCCGCCCGCCATGCCGGCGAGGTCGGTGCAGAGCGCCTCGATGGTCTGGCCGAGGTCGACCTCCTCGACGTTCTCCGCCTGATACAGGCTGTCGTGGACGCGGGCGACGCTCATCACCCGGGCGGAGGTGTCGGCGAAGGCCTGCCGGGCGGCCGGATCGGAGACCTGACGCCGCTGCATCTGCAGGAAGGCCGAGACGATCTGCAACGAGTTCTTCACCCGGTGGTCGATCTCGCGGGTCAGGAGATCCTTCTGGGCGAGCAGGCGCTCCTTCTCGGCGAGGAGGCCGGTGAGCTCGTCGATCTTGCGGCGCTGGCGCAGGACGACGCCCTCCACCGCGTGGGCGAGGGAGCCGGCCAGCGACACCTGCCAGTCGGCCCAGGGGCTGGCGAAGCCCGTGCGCTCCTCGACCCAGCGCTCGAACGAGCGCCGCGGCAGCACCGCGACGGGCCCGTTGCCGGCGAGCACCGGTTTCCGCGGATCGCCGCTCCACGTCACCGTGCTCGACACCTCCGGGCGGAACCAGAGCAGCAGGTTCTCGCGGGATTCGTCGACGAACGCGGCGAGCACGCCGCTCGCGATCTCGCGGTGCGGGGCGGCGGCGGGACACTGTGCGGAGAAGTTGGCGCTGGCATAGGTGGTCTCGCCCGGCGCCAGGATCTCCTTCAGCCAGTCGCCGATCGCGCGGACGGCCTCGTCCGGGGGCGTCGTGCCGATCAGGGTCGCGCGCGCGCCGGAGACGATCGCCGCGCCGGTCGACCCGAACAGGTCGAGGAGGGTGGTCGAGCCGCCGGTCAGCGCCGCGACGAAGTCGTCCGACCGGGTCAGGCCGCGGACCAGGCGTCCTTCGGTGTCGAGATGGGCCTTGCGCTCGGTCCAGAGCCGGCGCGCCTCGATCTCCTGCACGCGCATGGCAAAGGCGTCGGTGAGCACGGTCGCGGCGGCGCGGGTCTCGGGCGCGACGTAGTGCGGGTGGCGGTGATGGCCGATCATCAGGCCCCACAGCCGCCCCTCGACCATGATCGAGATCGACATCGAGCCGTTCACGCCGAGGTTGCGCTGGTACTCAAGGTGGATCGGCGAGAGCGTGCGGTGCTGCGCGAAGGTGAGGTCGATCGGGCCGTTGCCGGCCGCCGGCGCCGCGACCAGGGGCACGGGCACCGAATCGCGATCGATCACGAAGCGGCTCTTGGCCTTGGTGTAGAGCGCGCGCGCCTGGGCCGGGATGTCGGAGGCCGGGAACCGCAGCCCGAGCAGGGCGCGCGACCAATCCGGCACCTTGTCCTCGGCGATCGCCTCGCCGTTCCAGTCCGCGTCGAAGCGGTAGACCAGCACGCACTCGAAGCCGGTGAGCGCCCGGACCTCGAGCGCGGCGATGCGGGCGGCCCCGCTCAGCGTCTCGGCGGCCCGGAGGCGGGTGACGGCGAGTTCCGAATCGGTCTGGGTCGCGACCCGGAAGTCCTCGGGATGCTCGGGCTCGAGCTCCAGCTCGACGATGACCCGGCCGGAATGGGCGTGGACGATGGCGTAGTAGCTGGCATGGTCGTCGCCCGCGAGCTTGATCGTGCGGCGGATCGAGCGCCCGTCGTCGAGGGTGGCGCTGGCGAGGCGCTGGCGGATCGTCTCGACGAAGGCGGTCGGCAGGACCTCGGCCAGGGGCAGGCCGGCGATCCGCTCCGGCGCGCGGCTGAGCACGTCGCGGACGTTGGTGCTGTGGGCCAGGATCTCGAGCGTGCCGGCATCGGCCGCCAGCATCACCGCGTTCGGCTGGATCGAGCCCGGGATGTGGATCGGCTCGCGCTCGCAGAGCTGGGGATCGACCGGCTCGGCCCGGACGCGGCGGCCGATGGCGGCCATCACCGCCTCGCGCGACTGGCCCGCGCCGAGGGTCTCCACCGGGGTGATCGTGAGCCAGGTGACACCTTTGCCGCTCCGCATCCGCACGCGGGCGCGCAGGGGCTGCGGCATGCGCCCGAACACGAAGTCGAAGCTCTCGTCGAGGTGCCCGCGGCGGGTGCCCGCGAGGAAGCGGCCGAAGAACCCGGGGACGTTGGTGCTCGGCACCACCTCGCGGAAGTAGTTGCGGCCGATCACGGCGGCGCTGGCGAGGCCCGAGAGCGCGCTCGCTCCCTCGCTGAACGACACGATCGTCCCGGCGGCGTCGAGCCCGATCACCCCGATATCGAGGCCATCGCGCTCTTCCGCCGTCAGGGCGTCGAGGTCGATCGCATTGCCCGCGGCAACGATCGTGGACATCAGGAATGGGACCGCGTCATTTGCGGCCCGGTATGACCCGTGGGACGGGCGGGCGCAATGGTATCCGCGATGCGGCAAGATGAAGGATCGGTCACGACCGTCCGGCGTCCGGCGATCATCCCTTCAGCGGTTGTATAAGATCGGACAATGCGCTCGCAAGTCCCTCTTCGACGGTGGGATGGTAGATCGGCCGCGCCAGAAGGTCGTCGACGGTCCGTCCGTCGCCGATCGCGTGCGCCACGAGATGGGCGAGGTGCTCGCAGGACGGCCCGAGCATTTCGCCGCCGAGCAGGCGCCCGTCCCGATCCGCCCAGAGCCGGATGCCGCCCCGGTTGACGCCCTCGACCCGCGCCCGGCCCTGGTTGTCGAACGACATCCCGCCGACCACGCGCCCGTCGCCCGCCTCGGGATCGAACGGCGCACCGATGCTCGCCGCCTGCGGGTGGGTGAACACCATGGCGAGCGCCGGCCAGGGCTCCGGCGCCGCGAGGGCTCGGCCCGCGGCGAGGGCCGCCGCGTTCCGCCCGGCGATCCCGCCCTGGCGGCTCGCCTCGTGCAGGACCGGTCGCACCGCGTTGGCGTCGCCCGCGATCAGCACGGGCGCCCCCGCACAGAGCAGGGTCCGGGCGTCGAAGGCCGGCATGCCCTTCTCGTCGAGACGAAGCCCGGCCTGCGCGAGGTCGAGGCCTCGGACGTTGGGCGGGCGGCCGGCGGCTGCGAGCACGCGGGCGAAGGTGCCGGTGCGACGGGTGCCGTCGGCCTCCGCCCAGGTCAGCTGCGCTCCGCCGTCGACGGGCTCGGCCGAGACGAGTTCGGACCCGAGATGCAAGGCCATCTCGTCGGAGAAGATCGCGGCCGCGTCCTTCCGAAGGCCGGGTTCGCTCAGGCCGGCCAGGCCCGACCCGGTGTCGAAGAGGTCGACGCGCACGCCGAGGCGCGCCATCGCCTGGGCGATCTCGATGCCGACGGGCCCTCCGCCGATCACCGCCAGCGACGCCGGAAGGTCGGGAAGCTCGAACACGGTGTCGGTGGTCAGGACGGCGTCGCCCAGCGGCGCGAGCGGCTTCGGGATGCTCGGGCTCGATCCCGTGGCGATCACCGCCGCCCGAAACGCGACGCGGCGGTCGTCGCCGAGCGCGAGCGTCCGGGCGTCGAGGAACCGCGCCTCGCCGGCGAGCCGCTTGGCCGACGGGATCGCGTCGAGCCCGTCGCGCACCCCGGCGACGAAGCGGTCGCGCTCGGCCCGCACACGCGCCATCACCGCGGGGCCGTCGATCGATACGCCCGACACCGCGACGCCGAACAGGCTGGCGCGGCGCGCGTCGTGGGCCGCCGCCGCGGCCGCGACGAGCAGCTTCGAAGGCATGCAGCCGACGCGTGCGCAGGTGGTGCCGCCGGGGCCGCGCTCGATCAGCACGGCGTCGGCGCCCGCCGCCTCGGCGGCACGGAACGCGGCGATCCCCGCCGTGCCGGCCCCGATGACGGCCACGTCACAGGTCTGATGCGTCATGGTTTTGAAAAGACCGGGATTGCGGAATCGAGCGACACCGCGACATCCCCCTCGTCGGCGCGGCCGGCCAACGCGCCAATCGCGCGCTGGTTCGTCAGGCCGCCCGCGACCGGTTGCCCGTGGCTCAGTTCGGCTTCGGCATCGCCGGAGCCGGCATCGTGCTGGCCTGCCGCTCGGGGTGCTTGAGCTGGCTGTAGACGAGGTTGCTGAAGCTGCCGATTGTCGCGTGCCAGGGCAGCTTCACGTCGTCGGTCTCCGGCTTGGCGGCCTTGCAGAATGCCGTGGTCAGCCCGTTGACGATGTCGTCGTCCCGTCCTGCGGGGAGCGCCGACTTGATCTTCGGCAGGAGCGCATCGATGCGCGGGATGAAGTCCTCCTGCTTGAGGCCCTTCAGCTGTTCCGCGGCACCGGCGTCGGCCACGGCCTTGGCCACGTCCGGCTGCTCGATCTCGGCGCAGGGCGCATTGCCGGCGAGCATGGTGCTCGTCGCCTTGCGCGCGTCGGCGGCGACGCCGGACTTCAGGACGGGAGCGCTGTTGCCCCAGGAGTTGCGGATGTAGTCGGTGACGTCGGCGACCTGCTGGTCGGTCATGCCCTGGCCGATCGCGGTCATCGGCGCGTAGCCGCTCTGCGCGCCGAGCCCGCCGTAGATCACGCGCAGCACCGTCTCCGGGCCGGCCGACTGGACCGAGGTGTTGCCGGCGAGCGCCGGGATCGCACCCTCGACGCCCTTGCCGTCGGGCTGGTGGCAGGACGAGCAGTAGCTGAGGTAGACGCCCGCGCCCGGCGCGCCGGTGGTGTCGTAGGCCTGCAGGTCCTTGGACTTGTAGGTCTGCTTGGCCTGGTAGGTCCGGAGATACGCGACCATGGCCTTGAGGTCGGCGTCCGTCATCTTCGAGAGCGATTCCTCGATGGTCTGGCGCATCGGCCCGGCGGCGACGCCGGGCTTGTCGCCCGGGGCGGTGCCGGTCTTGAGGTAGGTCACCACCTGCTCCTCGGTCCAGGCGCCGATGCCCTGGTGGCCGTCGGGGGTGATGTTCGGGGCGTACCAGCCGTCGATCACGCCACCGCCGAGCTTGCCCGCGAGGCTGCTGTTGCCGACAATCTTATTCTCGTTGTGGCACATGCCGCAGTGGCCGAGCCCCTCGACGAGGTAGCCGCCGCGGTTGACCTCGGCGGTGGCGTTCGGATCGGGCTTCCACTCGCCCGGCGTGAAGAAGGCGGTACGCCAGGTGATCAGGGCGGTGCGGATGTTGAACGGGAACGGGATCTCGCTGTCCTTGCGCGGCTCCTTCACCGGCTCGAGCGAGCGCAGGTAGGCCCAGATCGCCTTGACGTCGTCGGTCGTCACCTTGGTGTACCAGGCGAAGGGGAAGGCCGGGTAGAGGTAGTGCCCCTCGTTGTCGATGCCCTCGTGCATCGCCTTGACGAAGTCCGCTTCCGTCCACTTGCCGAGGCCGGTCTCGTCGTCGGGCGTCAGGTTGGGGGTGCGGATCTTTCCGATCGGCGTGTTGAGGACGTAGTTGCCGGCCAGCCGCTTGCCGCTCGGGCCGGTATGGCAGGCGACGCAATCGCCGGCGGTGACGAGATACTCGCCGCGCTTCACCAGATCCTGGCTCGCGCCCCCGGCAGCCTCCTGCGCGAAGGCCGCGATCGGCAGGCTGGAACCCAGCAGAAAACCGGAGGTCGCGGCCAGAGCGAGGAAGCCACGCATGATGCCTAATCTCCGGTTGTGGCAGGTGAGAAGCATAATAATTCAGCTTCGCGGCCGCGCGTTGAACGCGGCCGCCGCGTCGGAAGTTCCTGGCACGCCAGGGGCGCCGGTGCGACCAAGCGTCAGGCCGGCCGGGTTGCGCAGGCGCGGCACGAGGTCCCCGAGATGGGCGCCGAGCGAGACCAGCATCCAGCCGGCGACGACCGGCCAGGGCGACTGGACCAGGGCCGCACGCACGGCCAGCATCAGCGCCGCCCCGGAGACGAGGTTGCACAGGAGCGGCACCGGCGCCGGCCCGCGACCCGTCCGCCACCGGAACGCGAGCAGGATCGCGGCCTCGGCGGCGACGAGAACGAGGATCGCGTCGACGATCCGGCCGGTCGCGAACCACTCCGCCATCACGCGGCTCCGAACGGGCCGTTGAGCCGCACGATGGCGCGGTTGAGGAAGCCGGCGATCGTCACCCAGAGGAGGTAGGGCGCCAGCAGCACTGCCGCGACGCCCGAGACCGGCAGCGTGACGGCGATCAGCGCCGCCACCGAGAGCCAGAGCAGGACGAGCTCGAAGAATGCCCAGTCCGGCCGCTCGGCGCGGAAGAACAGCGCGCTCCAGGCGATGTTGAGCACGGCATTCACGGCGTAGGCCGCGAGCAGCACGACGCGCTGCGGCTCGTCGGCCTCGCTCCAGGCGATCACGGCGGAGACGACGCAGAGCGCGAAGATCGTCGCCCAGACCGGGCCGAACGCCCAGTCCGGCGGCTTCCAGGCCGGGTTGCGCAGGGCGCGGTACCACGGGCCGGTGGTGGTCAGCACGCCGCCGGCCAGGGCCACCACGAGCGCGGACAGGGTGGCGATCGCCGCCGGCATTCAGACCTCGCTCAAGGCGAAACCCAGCGGAACAGGTGCGCCATGTCCTTGAAGAAGATCTTCACGTGCGCCATCGGCTTCTTCCGCACCAGCTCCTTGTTCATGTAGCTTTCCCAGGTGAGCTGCTGCACGTCCTTGTCGCGGCAGATCGAGACGAAGCGCTCGCGCAGGGCGTCGTTGCGGTACCAGACCGCCTGCATGATCCGCAGGATCAGGAACACCCGCCCGTGCAGCTTCATGAAGCGGCGGCGGGCCTGGGCGAGGGCGCGGGCATCGCCCGTCCTGAGGAACGCGTCGGCCGCGTCGGCGGCGAGCCGGCCGCCGAGCATCGCGTAGTAGATGCCCTCGCCGGATGCGGGGGCGACGATGCCGGCGGCATCCCCCGTGAGCAGGACGTCGCGGCCGTTGTCCCACTTCCTCAGCGGCTTGAGCGGCAGGGGCGCACCCTCGCGGCGGACCGTCTCGCCCGCCGCCAGCCCCGTCGACTCGCGCAGGTTGCGGATCGCGGTGCGGAGCGAGAAGCCCTTCCGCGCCGAGCCGGTGCCGATGCTGATCGTCTCGCCGTGCGGGAAGATCCAGGCGTAGAAATCGGGCGAGTGCTTGCCCTGGTAGAACACGTCGCAGCGCGTGGCCGCGTAGGCTCCGCTGCCGTCGGCCGGCGGCCGGACGATCTCGTGGTAGGCGAAGACCTGGCGCATCCCGGCATGGCCCGGGATCTCGGCCCGGCCGACCGGGGACGAGGCCCCGTCGGCACCGATCACCAGCTTGGTCCGCACCGTGCGCGCCGCGTCGCCGACGCGGTAATGCACCGTGGTGCCGGCACCGTCGCGGACGATGCGTTCGTAGGTGCCGGGGCGGTGGTCGGCGCCGGCGAGCGAGGCCCGGTCGCGCAACCACGGATCGAAATGCTCGCGGTCGACCATGCCGACGAAGCCGTCGCCGACCAGCATGTCGACGGCCGTGTCAGAGGGCGCGATCATCCGCGCGAGCTTGATGCGGGCGACGATCTGCGCGTCGGGGATGGCGAAATCGCGGATCGCCCGCGGGGGGATCGCGCCGCCGCAGGGCTTGATCCGCCCCGGCTTGTCGAGGAGCAGCACGCTGCGGCCCATCCGCGCCAGGTCGGTCGCCGCCGTCGCGCCGGCGGGACCGCCGCCGACCACGACGCAATCGAAGAATTCGGGGGCTTCGGACATGCTGTGCTCCCTGGCGTTGGTTTCGGCGGGCGGCGCTTGGAGCGTCTTCACAGATCGCCGGATCAAAAAAACGCTCTCTCGTCGTCGGGTCGGATGTCCTTCACGCGAGCCGGCATCCACCTCGCTTGAAGACGCCCTAGAACCGCGGCTCGAACCTGAGATCGAGCGCCGCCCGGCGTTGCGCGCGCGGCACGCGGGTGGCGCCCGCATGCTCGATCCGCAGCGCGATCAGGGTGGCGAGCACGAACAGCAGCGCCTCCGCCAGGAAGACGGCGGCGTAGGCGTGGACGGCTTCCGGGGTGACGAGGCGGGCGAGGTCGACCGCGACGGTGCCGAGGAAGCCGCCGGCGCCGAAGGCCACGCCCTGCGCCGCGCCCCACACGCCCATGCGCGTGCCGCGCTCGGCCTCGCCGCCGGCGCCCGCGAGCCCCATCATCGAGCCGATCGCGGCGACCGCGAAGACGCCGTTGAACAGGCCGAGGCCGAAGACCACGGCGCGTAAGGGAAACTCCGGCCCGACGAGGCCGCCGGCCGCGATCCCGACGAGCATCGCGCCGGAGCCGGCGCAGCCCAAGGCCGTCCAGAGCTTGAGCGAGCCGAGCCAGGGTCCGCCGACGCCCATGGTGAGACCCGCGACCAGCAGCATCCCGGCGAGCACGCCGCCGTGCTGGAGGCCGGCGAGCTTGGTGGTGGTGCCCGGCGTCATCGCGAAGACGAGGCCGGCGAACGGCTCGAGGATCAGCTCCTGGGCGCTGTAGGCCAGCATCGCCACGAAGATGAACACGGTGAAGCGGCGCGAGGCCGGCTCGGACCAGACCTTGGCGAGCACCGCCCGGAACGGCGCCTTCGCAGAGCCGGCGGTCTCCGATCGCACCGGCGCGACGGTTGGCTCGACCCCGCGCACGGCCAGGCACGCGAGGACGAACGCCGCGAGCGAGACGGTGCCGGAGACCGCGACCAGGCGCGCGCCGGAGAACGGATCGAGGAAGTGCCCGGCCAGCGGCGCCGTGACCGCGAAGCCGGCGATCATCATCACCCAGACGATGGTGGCAGCGGCACCCCGGCGCCGATCCTCGACGCCGGTGGCGAGCAGGACGAGGAGCGAGGTTCCCGCCGCGCCCGCGCCGATGCCGACGGAGAAGAAGGCGAGGATCGCGAGCGAAAGGCCGGCGGCGAGGTTCGTCTCGGCGAGCGCCGTCGCCGCCGCGGCGAGGAAGCCGCCGAGCGCCAGGGCGGCCATGCCGCCGACGATCCACGGCGTGCGGCGGCCGCCGACATCCGAGCCGTAGCCCCAGCGCGGACGCAGCACCTGCACCGCGTAGTGCAAAGCGACCAGCGCGCCCGGGACGATGGCGGGCAGCGCCAGCTCCACCACCATCACCCGGTTGATGGTCGAGGTCATCAGCACGACGACGGAGCCCAGCGCGGTATGGACGAGGCCGAGACGGACGATCTGCGCCCAAGAGAACGAAGATGTGAATGACGATGAGGCGGGCGCGGCCATCACGGGGCTCCCACGAGCGGGCGGAGCGCGAAGGCGGAAACCAGCATGCCGAGCACGTAGAGGGTGGTGCCGGTGCCGTTGTACCAGGCGGCCTTCGCCCGCGGCGCGGCGAGCAGCCGGCGCATCAGCGCGATCTGCCCGACGAGCAGCAGCGCAACGATCGCGGCGTGCCACCCCCGGCTCCAGCCGTAGAGGAACGCGATCACGGCCACCTGCGGCACGGTCATCACGAGGCAGGCGAAGCGGGCGGCCCCGGGGATGCCGAGCTGGACCGGCAGCGAGCGGATGCCGGTGAGGGTGTCGCCCTCCACCGACTTGAAGTCGTTCAAGGTCATGATCCCGTGGGCGCCGATCGAGTACAGCGCCGCGACGATCAGGACGCGGCGGTCGGGCACGGTGGCGGCCATCACGGCGGCGCCGGTGAACCACGGCAGTCCCTCGTAGCAGATCGCCACGGCGGAATTGCCCCACCAACCGTTGCTCTTCAGGCGCATCGGCGGCGCGCTGTAGAGCCATGCCAGGACGAGGCCGAAGATCGCCGCGCCGAGGATCCAGGGCCCGAGCGCGGCGGCGACGAGGAGCGAAAGCCCGGTCCAGGCCCCGGCGACGTAGAGCCCCCAGCGGCCGGGCATGCGGCCGGACGGGATCGGGCGGTTCGGCTCGTTGATCGCGTCGACGTGGCGATCGTACCAGTCGTTGACCGCCTGGCTGGTGGCGCAGACCAGCGGCCCGGCGAGCACGACGCCGGCCATGATCACCGGCCATTGCCCGTGGGTGGATTGCCCCGACGAGACCACGCCGCAGGCGAAGGCCCACATCGGCGCGAACCACGTGATCGGCTTGAGCAGTTCGACGAGTGCGCTGGGAGCCGGTGTCGCCATGGTGCGAGGCTAGGATCTCGCCCTACGAAGTGTCAAGCAGAGATGACACGACAGATGATCGAAATCTTGGACACACGAAGGTAAAACTAGTGCCTAGCTGAAACCAAGCGGGCGAGGTCGAATGCCGACTGACGGTCCATTCACGATCGTTCCGGCGGCGGACGTCGCGATTCGCGGGTGCAGGCAGGCCGAGCGGATCGCGCTCAGGCGTCGGGATAGTCGGGCCCGTCGAGATCGCCGATGCCGTAGCGGCGCAACTTCGCGTAGAGGCCCTGGCGACTGAGCCCGAGCATCTCGGCGGCCGAGGCCCGGTTGTCGCGGGTGATCCGCAGGGCCGCCTCGATACAGAGACGCTCGATCAGGTCGGTGGTCTCGCGCACGAGGTTCTTCATCGAGACGCGGCCGACCAGCTCGGTCATCTGCTCGACCGAGCGCGGCAGCTCGTGCCCGCCCGACACCGCCGTCGCGACCGCACGGCGCGGCGTGCCGCGAATGGTGAAGCCGAGGCAGGGCGGGCGGGCGTTCGGCACGGCGACGGCGGCGATCTCGACCTCCTCGACGGATCCGAGAAGGCCGCGCAGGCCGGTGGCGAAGTGGCGGACCGAGCCGTGCTCGGCCAGCGTCGCGAACAGGGTCGCGGCCTCGGTCTCCTCGCGGCCGATCCAGCGGTCGATCAGCTCGCCGCGCGCCTGCTCCACGGTCGCGACCTGGGCGAGGTCGAGGAAGGCCCCGTTGGCGGTGAGGATCCGCCGCGACAGGTCGGTGACGACGAACCCTTCGGGAATGCCCTCGATGACGTCGAGGAGCGGGCCGCGCCGCTCGGGCGACGCGGCGTCGCCGATCGCGGAATCGGTCAGCCGCAGCAGCGCGCTCGCCGAGCTGCCTTGCCGGAACAGCGATGCCGAGATCCGCGCCTGCCCGCGGCTTCCGGCGAGCCGGGTCTCGAGATCCTCGGCCTTACCGGTGGCGCGCAGGCCGGAGAACAGCAGCTCGATCTCGCGCCCGCTCGCCGCCTCGAACAGCTCGACCACGTCCAGCCCGAGGATCCGCTTCTCGGTGCGCCCGAGGAGCCGGACCGCGGCGGGGTTGACCTCGGTGACCCGGCGCGTGGCCGCGTCGACCACGAGCACCGGCTCGCTGCCGAGCTGGAACAGCATGCGGTAGCGGGTCTCGGCGCCGCGCAGGCGGAGATAGTCGCGCTCCAGCGCCTGCTGCGTCTCGACGAGCTTGCGCTGGAGCGAGGCCATGGCGAGCAGGTTGCGGCCGATCGCGATGATCGAGCCGTCCGTGCCGAGGCGCATCGCGGCGTAGCGGATCGGCAGGTCGTCGCCGGAGACGGACGGGTGGTTGACCTGCCGCCAGCGCGTCACCCCGTCCGGCGCGGCGTCGCGCAGCAGCGCATCGATCTTCGGGCGGCTCTCGACGGTGACGGTGTCGATCCAGCGCCGGCCGAGCCACGTGTCGCAGCCCTGGCCCGCGAGGTCCGGGGCGGCGAAGGCCGCGTCGCGGATGATGCCGTCGGCATCCACCACCAGGGACAGGTCGGTCGCGGCCGCGACGAGAAGGCCCGCCGCCTCTCCCCCGAGGGCCGACAGGGTCTTGCTCAGGGCTGCGGAGGGGTTCTGCGCAGCGTGGGTGGCCAAGCTGGTCAAGTCTCACCGCTTCGTGAAGTCGTCGATCGGGTCTTTCAGCAGGCTCCCGCCCTGAGATCAAGCATGAACTCGGCGGCGGCCACAGCACGACGCGCATCCGTGGCCGTGGCATCAGCACCCACGCGCTCGATATGCCCCGGATTGTCGACGAAGATCGGGCCGCCGACGAGGATGCGCACGCCGGGATTGAACGAGACCCGGCGCAGCTCGTGGACGGTCTTGGTCAGGGTCGGCAGAAGCACCTCGCAGCCGAGCGACAGGCCGATCACATCGAACCAGGCGGTCCGTGCCTGGTTCAGGATCTCGCCCACCGGCGCGAGCGCCGTGCTCGTGACGTCCCAGCCCGCGTCGCGAAAGAACTGCTCGATCATCGACAGCCCGAACATGTGGGTCTCGCCGGGACAAAGGCTCAGGAGGATGCTGTGCCCGTCCCGGTGCCCTCCTGTTTCGCCGCCGTAGCGGCGCGCGAGGTCGTGCATGATCCGCTGCAGGCGGCCCATCGCGATCGTCAGCTCGGCGAAGTCGCAGAGGTCCTCCTCCCAGAGCACGCCGAGGTGCCGCGCGGTCGGCGCCAGGAGGTCGAGGAGCAGGCTGTCGAGGGCGAGGCCGTCGTCGACGAGCGCGGCGATGCGCGCCTCCACCACCTCGCCGGCCGGCGCCAGCACGAGGGAGGCGAAGGCCTCGATGTCCTCGGCGGTCGGCTTTCTCGGCCCCGGGCCGCGCGTCGACGCCTCCATCCGGTGTGCGAGCATCAGGCGGGGGATGATCTCGGCCTCGACCACGCGGGAGAGGTGACCGTGCCAGCGATCGGACAATTGCTGCCGGCGCGGCGGCGCCTGCTGGTCGATCTCGCAGGCTGACGCCATCTCGCGAGCGAGCGCTAGGATGGCGTTTCGCCCCTCGGAGCGCCTCAAGTCATCCATTGGCCAACTCCAATGTCGCTGACGGCTTAATTGTATTCAAAATATAGCTTGGCCGGGGTTAGGATTCCCCGCGCCGTCGCCCTCTCCGGGACGACTTGACCTAGACGATACGCTTTCGAGGCGGCTTGGCAATGGTCGAATCGAATAAGAATGCTTCCACGTCATTGTCATACGGTTTTGACGTAAAGCGAGATTGACACTTTTTGGCACGGTTTCTAGGCTTCCCCCAAGCCGCCCTCCCGAGAGGCGGCCCGCCGCAGCAGGGATGGGGTGAGGCTATGGGTCCCAGCGACCGGACGGCACGACCACCACTCTACACGTCGGCCGAGCGCGCCCGGCGCGACGCGACCCGCTGGACCCTGGTCCAGGGCCTTCTGGCCCCGCTTCAATTCCTCGTGTTCCTCGTCAGCCTGGGGCTGGTCCTGCGGACGCTGTCCACCGGGGAGGGCGAGGCCGCGGCCAACCTCTCGGTGCTGGCCAAGACCTTCCTGCTCTACGCGATCATGGTCACCGGCTCGATCTGGGAGAAGGCGGTGTTCGGGCGATACCTGTTCGCCCCGGCCTTCTACTGGGAAGACGTGGTCAGCATGCTCGTGCTGGCCCTGCACACCGCCTATCTCGGCGCCCTCGGCTTCGGGCTCCTCGGCACGGCCGGCCTCATGTGGCTCGCGCTCGCGGCCTACGCCTCCTACGCGGTCAACGCGACGCAATTCCTGCTGAAGCTGCGGGCGGCGCGGCTGCAGGCGCCACGGCGTCCGCGCCCCGTCGCCGGCACCGCGATGGTGGCGCGATGAACGCGCCCTTCCTCCCGCCGAGGACCGTCGCAGCCACCGCCGAACCCGGCTGCGGCGACGTGGCGATCCGGCAGGAGCGTGGCCAGCGCGCGGTGTTCTGCGGGCTGACCGGCATCGTCTGGCTGCACCGCAAGATCCAGGACGCGTTCTTCCTCGTCGTCGGCTCGCGCACCTGCGCCCACCTGATCCAGTCGGCCGCCGGGGTGATGATCTTCGCCGAGCCGCGCTTCGCCACCGCGATCATCGACGAGCGGGACCTCGCCGGCATCGCCGACATGAACGAGGAGCTCGACCGGGTGGTGCGCCGCCTGATCGAGCGCCGCCCCGACATCCGGCTGCTGTTCCTGGTCGGCTCGTGCCCCTCCGAGGTGATCAAGCTCGATCTCGGCCGCGCGGCGCAGCGGCTCTCGACCACCTTCTCGCCGGACGTGCGGGTGCTGAGCTATTCCGGCAGCGGCATCGAGACCACGTTCACGCAGGGCGAGGATGCCTGCCTCGCGGCCCTGGTGCCCGAGATGCCGCGGGAAGCGCCCGACGCCGCCCCGTCGCTGCTGGTGGCGGGCGCGCTCGCCGACGTGGTCGAAGACCAGTTCCTTCGGCTGTTCTCCGAGCTCGGCATCGCGAACGTCGCGTTCCTGCCGGCGCGCCGGGCCGGCGCGCTGCCGGCCGTCGGCCCGAACACGACGTTCCTGCTGGCGCAGCCGTTCCTGACCGACACCGCCAAAGCCCTGGAGGCCCGCGGCGCCAAGCGCCTGTCGGCCCCGTTCCCGCTCGGCGTGGAGGGCACGACGCGCTGGCTCAGGGCCGCGGCCGACGCGTGGGGGGTGCCTGAGGGCCGCTTCGAGGCGGCGACCGCGCCGGGCCGGGCCCGCGCCGCCCGCGCGCTCGATCACCACCGCGAGACGCTTGCCGGCAAGTGGGTGTTCTTCTTCCCCGATTCGCAGCTCGAGGTGCCGCTCGCCCGGTTCCTGTCGCGGGAATTGGGCATGGGCCTGTGCGAGGTCGGGACGCCCTACCTGCACCGCGGGCACCTCGCGGAAGACCTCGCCCTGCTGCCCGACGGCACGGACATCGTCGAGGGCCAGAGCCTCGACGCGCAGATGGACCGGGCCCGGGCCGAGAGGCCCGACCTGACGGTCTGCGGCCTCGGCCTCGCCAACCCGCTGGAGGCGGAAGGGCTCGCGACCAAGTGGTCGATCGAGTTGCTGTTCACGCCGATCCAGGGCTACGACCAAGCCGGCGACCTCGCCGAGCTGTTCGCCCGCCCGCTCGTCCGCCGCACCCGGCTGGAGGTCTGAGGCGATGCAGCTCACCCTCTGGACCTACGAAGGACCGCCGCATATCGGCGCCATGCGCATCGCCACCGCGATGGAGGGGCTGCACTACGTGCTGCACGCGCCGCAGGGCGACACCTACGCCGACCTGCTGTTCACGATGATCGAGCGGCGCGACGCCCGCCCGCCGGTCACCTACACCACCTTCCAGGCCCGCGACCTCGGCTCCGACACCGCCGAGATCTTCAAGGACGCGGCCGCCGCCGCCTACGAGCGCTTCCGGCCGCAGGCGATGATCGTCGGCGCCTCGTGCACGGCGGAGCTGATCCAGGACGATCCGGGCGGCCTCGCCAAGGCGCTGAACCTGCCGATCCCGGTGATCGCGCTGGAGCTGCCGGCCTACCAGAAGAAGGAGAACTGGGGCGCGTCGGAGACCTTCTACCGGCTGGTCCGCGGGCTTTCCGGCTCGCCGTCCCCGGAGCCGAAGCCGGAGGGCCGGCGTCCGTCCTGCAACATCCTCGGGCCGACGGCGCTGGGCTTCCGCCATCGCGACGACCTCGCCGAGATCACCGGACTGCTCGGGCGGCTCGGCATCGCCGTCAACGTCGTGGCGCCGATGGGCGCAAGCCCGGCCGACCTCGGCCGCCTGAAGGACGCCGACTTCAACGTCGTGCTCTACCCGGAGGTGGCGCGCGCGGCCGCGCAGTATCTGCAGAAGACCTTCGGCCAGCCGATGGTCGAGACGGTGCCGATCGGCGTCGGCGCGACGATCCGCTTCGTCGAGGAGGTCGCGGCGCTGGCCGGAATCGACCCGGCGCCGGTGCTCGCCGGGGCGCCGTCGCGCGCGCCCTGGTATTCGCGCTCGGTCGACTCGACCTACCTCACCGGCAAGCGCGTCTTCATCTTCGGCGACGCCACCCACGCGATCGCCGCCGCCCGCGTCGCGAAGGCCGAGCTCGGCTTCCGGGTCGTCGGCCTCGGCACCTACGGCCGCGAGTTCGCCCGCGAGGTCCGAGCGGAGGCCACGCTCCACGGCATCGAGGCGCTGATCTCCGACGACTACCTCGACGTCGAGGCGGCGATCCAGGCGGCCGGCCCCGAGCTGGTGCTCGGCACGCAGATGGAGCGTCACATCGCCAAGCGGCTCGGGTTGCCCTGCGCGGTGATCTCGGCGCCGGTCCACGTCCAGGACTTCCCGGCGCGCTACTCGCCGCAGATGGGCTTCGAGGGCGCCAACGTCCTGTTCGACACCTGGGTCCACCCGCTGATGATGGGCCTGGAGGAGCACCTGCTCGGGATGTTCCGCGAGGACCCCGAGTTCAACGACCGCGCCCCGTCCCATCTCGGCGGCAAGGCCCCCGCCGGGGCGCCCGCGCCCGCCCCGCCGGTTCCCGAGCCCGTCACCTCGGTGACGCTCGCCGGCCCGACCGCTCCGACCTGGGCCGTGGAGGCCGAGAAGGAGCTGCGGAAGATCCCGTTCTTCGTCCGAGGAAAAGCCCGCACCAACACGGAAACCTTCGCCAGGGAGCGGGCGCTGCCGCTCATCACCGTCGAGACCTTGTACGATGCCAAAGCGCATTTCGGTCGCTGAACGGCCCGAGCTCCGCATCGTCGTCGTGACGATGGACAACCACATGGCGAGCGCCCTCGAGCGCGCCCGCCTCCGGCTGCGCAGCGAGATGCCCGGCCTCGTCCTCGACTTCCACGCCGCCGCCGAGTGGGACACCGCGCCCGCGAGCCTGTCCGCCTGCAAGGCCGACATCGCCCGGGCCGACATCGTGCTCGCGACGATGCTGTTCATGGACGAGCACGTCCGCGCCGTGCTGCCGGCGCTGCTGGCCCGTCGCCCGCACTGCGACGCGATGATCGGCTGCCTCTCGGCCGGCGAGGTGGTGAAGACCACCCGCCTCAACCGGTTCGACATGGACGGCACCAAGCGCGGCGCCCTCGACTTCCTGAAGAAGCTGCGCGGCAAGCCGGGCGCCCAGGGCAACGGCGCCCGCCAGATGGCGATGATCCGCAAGCTGCCGAAGATCCTGCGCTTCATCCCCGGCTCGGCGCAGGACGTGCGCGCCTACTTCCTCACCCTGCAATACTGGCTCTCGGGCTCGGACGAGAACATCGCCAACCTCGTGCGCTTCCTGGTCGGGCGCTACGCCGCCGGCCCGCGCCTCGCCTGGCGCGAGATCGCGGCCGCACCCGCGCCGCTGAGCTATCCCGAGACCGGCCTCTACCACCCGCGCATGAAGGGCCGCATCGGCGAGTCGCTCGCCGCGCTCCCCATGCCCAAGGGGCCTTCGAGCGGCCCTGCGAAGGGTCGGGTCGGCCTGCTGGTGATGCGCTCCTACGTGCTGGCCGGGAACACCGCCCATTACGACGGCGTGATCGCGGCGCTCGAAGGCCGCGGCCTCGCGGTGGTGCCGGCCTTCGCCTCGGGCCTCGACAACCGCCCGGCGGTGGACGCCTTCTTCCGCCGCGACGGCCGGCCGGCCATCGACGCGCTGGTCTCGCTCACCGGGTTCTCGCTGGTCGGCGGGCCCGCGTACAACGACGCCGCGGCGGCCGAGACGGCGCTCGCCGACCTCGACGTGCCCTACCTCGCCGCCCACGCGCTGGAGTTCCAGACCCTGGAGCAGTGGGAGGGCTCCGACCGCGGCCTCTCGCCGGTCGAGGCCACGATGATGGTCGCGATCCCCGAGCTCGACGGCGCCACCGCGCCGATGGTGTTCGGCGGCCGCTCCGGCGCGTCGATGGGCGAGAACGCCCGCGACATGCGCGTTCACCCGGAGCGCGCCGACATGCTCGCCGCCCGCATCGAGCGCCTCGTCGCCCTGCGGTCGACCGCGCGGGCCGCGCGCAAGGTGGCGATCGTGCTGTTCGGCTTCCCGCCGAACGCCGGCTCGATCGGCACGGCGGCGTTCCTGTCGGTGTACCAGTCGCTGCACAACACCCTGACGGCGATGAAGGCGGACGGCTACGACGTCGCGGTGCCCGACACGGTCGACGACCTGCGCAACGCGGTGCTCGCCGGCAACTCGGCCCGCTACGGCACGCCCGCCAACGTCCATCACCGCATCCCCGCCGAGGAGCACGTCCGGCGCGAGCGGCACCTGTCCGAGATCGAGGCGCAGTGGGGGCCCGCGCCGGGGCGCCAGAACAGCAACGGTTCGGCCCTCTTCGTCCTCGGCGCGCAGTTCGGCAACGTCTTCGTCGGCGTGCAGCCCGGCTTCGGCTACGAGGGCGACCCGATGCGCCTGCTGTTCGAGCGCGGCTTCGCGCCGACCCACGCCTTCTCGGCCTTCTACCGCTACCTGCGCGACGACTTCCGCGCCGACGCGGTGCTGCATTTCGGCACCCACGGCGCGCTCGAATTCATGCCCGGCAAGCAGACCGGCCTGTCCGAATCGTGCTGGCCGGAGCGGCTGATCGGGCCGCTGCCGAACGTCTACCTCTACGCCGCCAACAACCCCTCCGAGGGGATGATCGCCAAGCGCCGCTCGGCCGCGACCCTGGTCAGCTACCTGACCCCGAGCCTCGCCCAGGCCGGGCTGTACCGCGGGCTGATCGACCTCAAGGCCTCGATCGAGCGCTGGCGCGCCCTGGAGCCCGAGGCGGAAGCCGAGCGGCGCGACCTCGGCCTGCTCGTCCAGGCCCAGGCCGCCGCCCTCGACCTCGCGCCGGCCGAGCCGGCCTGGGACGACCTCGCCGCCCGCATCCAGGCGCTGGGCCAGGCGGTGCACGAGCTGGAGCACACCCTGATCCCGCACGGGATGCACGTGGTGGGGCAGGGCACGCCGCCCGAGGAGCGGGTCGACCTGCTGCTGGCATTGGCCGAAGCCTCCGCCGGCCTCGTGCCGGAGCGGGCCGGGATCGCGGCGCTCGTGGCGGGCGAGGGGGTCGACGCGGCGCTCGCCGCCGCGGGCCTGCCCCTCGACGAGACCCACCGCGCTGCCTTCCGGTCGCTGGCCGAGACCGACGCGCTGCTCGCCCGCGACCACGAGGTCGCCGGCCTGCTCAAGGCGCTGGACGGGCGCTTCATCGCGCCGGTGGCCGGCGGCGACCTGCTGCGCAACCCGGCCGTGCTGCCGACGGGACGCAACCTGCACGGTTTCGATCCCTACCGCCTGCCCTCGGCCTTCGCGGTCGCCGACGGCGCGCGGCAGGTCGCCCGGATCCTCGCCCGTCACCGCGACGAGGGCGCGGCGCTGCCCGAGAGCGTCGCCCTGGTGCTGTGGGGGACCGACAACCTCAAGAGCGAGGGCGGCCCGATCGCCCAGGCCCTGGCGCTCATCGGCGCGGCGCCGCGCTTCGACGGCTACGGCCGGCTCTGCGGCGCGACCCTGATCCCGCTGGAGACGCTCGGCCGCCCGCGCATCGACGTGGTCGTCACCCTCTCCGGCATCTTTCGCGACCTGCTGCCGCTCCAGACGAAGCTCCTCGCCGAGGCCTCGTACCTCGCCGCCACCGCCGACGAGCCGGTGGAGTGCAACTTCGTCCGCAAGCACGCCCTCGCGCATCAGGCCGAGCACAGCATCGACCTCGAGACCGCGGCGCTGCGGGTGTTCTCGAACGCCGAGGGCACCTACGGCGCCAACGTCAACGGGCTGGTCGAGTCCGGCCGCTGGGAGGACGAGGACGAGATCGCCGAGACCTTCTCGCGCCGCAAGAGCTTCGCCTACGGCCGCACCGGCCAGCCGGCACCGCAGCGCGCGCTGATGCGCAGCGTGCTGGCCAAGGTCGACCTCGCCTACCAGAACCTCGATTCGGTCGAGGTCGGGGTGACGAGCGTCGACCACTACTTCGACGGGCTCGGCGGCATGGGCCGGGCGGTGGCCGAGGCCCGCGGCGCCGCGGTGCCGATCTTCATCAGCGACCAGACCCGCGGCGAGGGCACCGTGCGCTCGCTTTCCGAGCAGGTCTCGCTCGAGACCCGCACCCGCATGCTCAACCCGAAATGGACCGAGGGTATGCTCGGCCACGGCTACGAGGGCGTCCGCCAGATCGAGGCGCACCTCACCAACACCATGGGCTGGTCGGCCACGAGCGACGGCGTCGCGCCCTGGATCTACCAGCGCATCACCGAGACCTACGTCCTCGACCCCGCCATGCGCGAGCGCATGGCCGCCCTCAACCCCACCGCCTCGGCCAAGGTCGCGCACCGGCTGATCGAGGCGCACCAGCGCGGCTTTTGGACTCCCGATGCGGCGACGCGCGACGCGCTCGCCCGCGCCGAGGAGGAGCTCGAGGACCGTCTCGAAGGCATCACCGCGGAGGTTGCGGCATGAACATCGCGATTCGAAACCCCGTCGCCGCCCGCCGCGAGCCGGAAGGCAGCGTCCAGGTCTCGCTGGACGTCGCCATCGGCACGACGGCGAAGGTCTTCGCCGTCTACGGCAAGGGCGGCATCGGCAAGTCGACGACCTCGTCGAACCTGTCGGTCGCCTTCTCGAAGCTCGGCAAGCGGGTGCTGCAGATCGGCTGCGACCCGAAGCACGACTCGACCTTCACCCTCACCAAGCGCCTGGCGCCCACCGTGATCGATGCGCTGGAGGCGGTGCAGTTCCACTCCGAGGAGCTGCGCGTCGAGGACTTCGTCGCCGAGGGCTACAACGGCGTGATGTGCGTCGAGGCCGGCGGGCCGCCGGCCGGCACAGGCTGCGGCGGCTACGTCGTCGGCCAGACGGTGAAGCTCCTCAAGGAGCATCACCTCTTGGAGGACACCGACGTGGTGATCTTCGACGTGCTCGGCGACGTGGTCTGCGGCGGCTTTGCCTCGCCGCTCCAGCACGCCGAACAGGCGCTGGTCGTCACCGCCAACGACTTCGACTCGATCTTCGCGATGAACCGCATCGTCGCCGCGATCCACGCCAAGGCGAAGAACTACCCCGTGCGGCTCGGCGGCGTCATCGCCAACCGCTCGGCCAAGACCGACGAGATCGACCGCTTCAACGCCGCCGTCGGCCTGGAGCGCATCGCCCACTTCCCCGACCTCGACGTCGTGCGGCGCTCGCGCCTGAAGAAGTCGACCCTGTTCGAGATGGACGAGACGCCGGAGCTGGAGGCCGTGAAGGCCGAGTACATGCGGCTGGCCGCCTACCTCTACGCCGGCGGAAAGCCGCTCTCCGCGATCCCGATGAAGGACCGCGACCTCTTCGAGTTCCTGGGATTTGATTGAGGGGTCTCGTGATGACCAGCGCATCCTACGCCGAGCGCCGCTCGCAGCTCACCACCTACTTCGACCGCACCGCGGTCGAGGCCTGGGCGCGGCTCACCTCCGACGCACCGGTCTCGAAGATCCGCGCGACGGTGCGGGCGGGTCGCGACACGATGCGGGCTCAGCTTCTGTCCTGGCTGCCCGACGACCTGACCGGCCGGCGCATCCTCGATGCCGGCTGCGGCACTGGGGCGCTCAGCCTGGAGGCCGCGCGCCGCGGCGCCGAGGTCGTCGCCATCGACGTGTCGGCGACGCTGGTCGGCCTCGCGGCCGAGCGCGCCGGGCCGATCGCGGGCGGCGGGTCGATCGACTTCCGGGTCGGCGACATGCTCGATCCGAGCCTCGGCCGCTTCGACCACGTCGTGGCGATGGATTCGCTGATCCATTACGGCGCCGCCGACATCGCCCGGGCGCTCGCTGCGCTCGGCGCGCGCACGGACGGGTCGGTGGTATTCACGGTGGCGCCCCGCACCGCCCTGCTCACCGCGATGCACGCCGCCGGCACGCTGTTCCCGAGGGCCGACCGGGCGCCGGCGATCGTGCCGATCACGCTGGGCGCGCTGGCCAAGCGGATCGGCCGGGAGCCGGCACTGGCCGAGTTCGCGCTGACGCGCACGCAGCGCGTCAACAGCGGCTTCTACCTCTCGAACGCGATCGAGCTGGCGCGGGGCCGCCGATGAAGCTCGGCCTCCGCCTGATCCGGCACGTCGCGGCCCTCGGGCCGTCGATCCTCCCCTTCGCCGACGCGGCGACGAAGGAGCTGCCGCTCGGGCGGCTGATGCGGCTGTCGCTGTTCCAGGTCACCGTCGGCATGGCCGCGGTGCTGCTGATCGGCACGCTCAACCGCGTCATGATCGTCGAGCTGGAGGTGCCGGCCTGGGTCGTCGCGCTGATGCTGTCCCTGCCGCTGATCTTCGCCCCCTTGCGGGCGCTGATCGGCTTCCGCTCGGACACGCACCGGTCGGTGCTCGGCTGGCGCCGCGTCCCCTACATCTGGTTCGGCACGCTGCTGCAGTTCGGCGGGCTCGCCATCATGCCGTTCGCGCTGCTGCTGCTGTCGGGCGACACCACCGGCCCGATGTGGGCCGGGCAGGTCGCCGCCGCGCTCGCCTTCGTCCTGGTCGGCGCCGGCCTCCACACCACGCAGACGGTGGGGCTCGCCCTCGCCACCGACCTCGCACCGGCCCATGCAAGGCCCAAGGTCGTCGCGCTGCTCTGCGTCATGCTGCTCGTCGGGATGATGGTCAGCGCGGTCGCCTTCGGCCTGCTGCTCGCCGACTTCTCGAAGGTGCGGCTGATCCAGGTAATCCAGGGCACGGCCCTCGTCACCATCGTGCTCAACGGGCTGGCCCTGTGGAAGCAGGAGGCGCGCGACCCCGACCGCGCCCGCGACGCGGCGCAGCCGAGCTTCTCCGAATCCTGGGCGGCCTATGCGGGGCAGGGGCTGGCGCGGCGCCGCCTCGTCGCCACCGGGCTCGGCACCGCCGCCTTCTCGATGCAGGACATCCTGCTGGAACCCTATGGCGGGCAGATCCTGCACCTCTCGGTCGGCGCGACCACGGCGCTGACCGCGATGCTGGCGGCCGGCGGCGGCCTCGGGCTGCTGGCGGCGGCGCGCTGGCTCAACCGGGGCGGCGACCCGTTCCGGGTGGCGGCGGCGGGTGCCGTGATCGGCATCCTTGCCTTTTCCTGCGTCGTGTTCGCGGCCCCGCTCGGCTCGACGCAGGTCTTCGCGGCCGGCGTCAGCCTGATCGGCTGCGGCGGCGGCCTGTTCGCCCACGGCACGCTCACCGCCTCCATGGCGAAGGCCGGGCCGGAGGATACCGGGCTCGCGCTCGGCGCCTGGGGCGCGGTCCAGGCGTCGGCGGCTGGCCTCGCCATCGCCGGCAGCGGCATCGTGCGGGACGTCGGCTCGGCGCTCGCCGTCTCGGGGGCGCTCGGCGAGGGCATGAGCGATCCCTCGATCGGCTACCTCGTCGTCTACCACATCGAGATCGCGCTGCTGTTCGCGACGCTGGTCGCGATCGGCCCGCTGGTCCGGGACCGCAGCCAGCAAGCGGCGGCGCGGGGCAGGCCCCGCGTCGCCCTGTCCACCTCCTCCACCTGAAGCTCGGGAGATCGCCATGCCACCAGGAGCACTGCCCACGGGAGCACTCACCGGCTACGTCGACGTCGCGCAGATCGTCCTGTACGCCTTCTTCCTGTTCTTCTTCGGCCTGGTCTTCTGGCTCCGGCGCGAGGACCGGCGCGAGGGCTATCCCCTCGAGGCCGAGGTGACGGGCACCCTCAAGCGCCCCGACCCGATCCTGATCCCGACGCCGAAGCTGTTCCACCTCGCCGACGGCAAGATCAAGCAGGCGCCGCAGGCCGACACCAGGCCCGACCGCAACTACCTCGGCAGCAAGCGCGAGCCCTGGCCGGGCGCCCCGCTGGAGCCGACCGGCGCCGACCCGATGTTCGCCCATGTCGGCCCCGGCTCCTGGGTCAGCCGCGACGACGCGTTCGATCACACCTTCGACGGCCAGAAGCGGATCGTCCCCTTGCGCGTCGCGACGCATTTCATGGTCCACGAGGACGGCCCCAACCCGATCGGCATGAGCGTGTTCGGCGCCGACAGCCAGATCGCCGGAACGGTGTCCGACATCTGGGTCGACCGCGGCGAAAGCTTCGCCCGCTACTACGAGGTCGATCTCGGCGCCGGCGGACGCCGCGTGCTGATGCCGGTCACCTTCTGCCGAACGGGGCGGTTCTCGCGCACCGTGAAGACCGAGGCGCTGCTCGCCCGGCAGTTCTCGGACATCCCGCCCCACGCCGACCCCGACGCGGTGACCCTCCTCGAGGAGGAGAAGATCATCGCCTATTTCGGCGCCGGCACCCTGTACGCCACGCCCCAGCGCGCGGAGACCCTGCTATGAGCGGCCGCCGGACCCACGATACGCCCTCGGACGACACCGTCCGCGACGACCGGATCCCCGAGGGCCTGCCCGAGGCGCTGCCGCCGGGCGAGCACATCCTGTGGCAGGGCCGGCCGGCCGCCTTCGGCATGGCCGCCCGCCCGATGCACGGCGGGTTCGTGGTGCTGTGGTTCGGCGTGCTGGCCGCCTGGACCATCCTGCCGGCGGCCCTCGACGGCGCGGTGCTGGCGGGCCTCGAGGCCTCGTGGCCGACCTTCGCCGCCTGCGCCGCCGCGCTGGCCGTCGTCGGCGGCCTCGGCTGGCTCGCCTCCTGGACCACGACCTACACCATCACCAACCGCCGCGTGGTGATGCGGATCGGCATCGCGCTGCCGGTCACCTTCAACCTGCCGCTGGCGCAGGTGGAGGATGCCGCCCTGCACAGCTTCGCCGACGGCACCGGCGACCTGCCGCTCCGGCTGAGCGCCGGCACCCGCGTCGCCTACCTGCACCTGTGGCCGCATGCCCGCCCCTGGCGCGTGACCGAGCCGCAGCCGATGCTCCGCTCCGTCCCGAACGCAGGCGAGGTGGCCGCCATCCTCGCCCGGGCGATCGTCGCGGCGCGGGCGCCCGAGGAAGAGTCCGCGCTGCCGGTGCTCGTCGCCCGCCCGCAGAACGCGGCGCGCAAGCCGCGCCTCGTCGCCGTCGGAGCGCGCTGACCGGCCCGAGCCTCCGCGGAGCCGCGAGGACGAGACATCACCCCGCCCGTCCCGGCCGAACCGCCGGGGCGGGCGTTCGCTTCTCGAAAAAAGTCGTTCGCGAACAGCATCTTGACGGTTCTCTCGAAAAACCCGCCCGAAAAATCCAGAACGAGGATTGTCAAGCGTGCTTGACACCGGTTAACGTGAAGCCAAGGAAACGGCGACGCGGCTGGACACCGAGCGGTGCCGCCCCGACGACCGGTCCAGGCAGACGGTGAGGGAAGCCGATGGGTGAGGTGGCGGAGGGCGGACCGATCCCGGCGCTCGCACTGATCGGAGCCGGGGCGCTCCTCGGCTTCACCATGCTGGCGGTGGTGGTCGGGCGCACCGAGCGGATCGGCCTCAGCGGAAACCCCGGCGGGAATCCCGTCGCCTCCGTCGCCCTGCGCGTGCTGGACCGCCCGGACGGGTCGATCCGGATCGAGGACGCCGCCGATGCGCGGCTGATCGAGACCATCGAGCCCGGCCAGGACAACTTCGTCCGCGCGACCCTGCGCAGCTTCGGCCAGTCCCGCCTGCGCGCCGGCCTGACCCCGGCGGAGCCGTTCCGCCTGACCCGCTACGACGACGGCTCGCTCGCCCTGATCGACGAGACCACGGGGCGCAGCGTCAACATGGGCGCCTTCGGTCCGACCAACGCGCTCGCCTTCGCCAAGCTCCTACCCGGCAACGCCCTTCCCGACGTGAGCGTCCCGCGATGATCGGATTTCTGAACGGCCGCCGCACGGTCGAGGTGCCCTGCACCGTCGAGATCGAGCAGACCCCCGAGAGCCTGCACGCCCATGTCAGCCTCGACGCCGACTTCGAGATCGAGCCCGGCGACGAGGTGCAGGTCCACGACGCGCCGACCTCGGTGCCCTACGGCGAGCGCCTCGTCGTCCGCCGCACCGCGACGGTGACGCGGGCCGGCCGGATCGAGCGGCTCTGGACCAAGCTCGCCGGCCATCTCGAGCTGACCGAGCTCTACGAAGTCAGCTTCAGCGAGAGGAGGAAGCTTTGAACGCTCCCGTCAGGCATCCGCTGCCCACCCGCCCGGTCAACGAATCGACCAAGTCCGCGCAGGAGACGACCTTCCTCAGCCCGCGCTTCTACACCACCGATTTCGCGGAGCTCGACCGCACGAACGTCGAGCCGGTCCGGGCCGAGTGGGACGTGCTGATCGAGGAGCTGCGCTCCGACCCGAACAAGCGCCACTTCACCCGCAACGCCGACTTCGACTGCGACCTGTCGCAGATGGAGCCCGAACTCCGGAAGGAGTTCCTCGACTTCCTGGTCTCGTCGATCACCGCCGAGTTCTCGGGCTGCGTCCTCTACGCCGAGATGCGCAAGCGCGCCAAGAACAAGGACATCAAGGAGCTGTTCGGCTTCATGAGCCGCGACGAGGCGCGCCACGCCGGCTTCATCAACGACACGCTGAAGGATTTCGGCATCGGCGTCGATCTGGGCTTCTTGACGAAGTCGAAGAAGTACACGTTCTTCCGCCCGAAGTTCATCTTCTACGCGACCTACCTGTCCGAGAAGATCGGCTACGCGCGCTACATCACCATCTTCCGCGAGCTGGAGAAGCACCCCGAGCGGCGCATCCACCCGATCTTCAAGTGGTTCGAGAAGTGGTGCAACGACGAGTTCCGCCACGGCGAGGCCTTCGCGCTGCTGATGCGCGCCAACCCGAAGCTGACGCAGGGGCTGAACCGCTACTGGATCAAGTTCTTCCTGCTGGCGGTGTTCGCGACGATGTACGTCCGCGACCATTGCCGGCCGGCCTTCCACGCCGCCCTCGGGGTCGACCCGTCCGAGTACGACTTCACGGTCTTCCGCATCACCTCCGAGATCTCGAAGCAGACCTTCCCGCTGACGCTCGACCTCGACAACCCGAAGTTCAAGCAGCGGCTCGACACCCTGCTCGACTGCTCGGTGAAGATCGCCGAGGCGCGGGCGCAGGGCGGCCTCCTCGGCATAGGGAAGCGCGGCGTGCAGGTGGCGCGGGCCGCGGTCACCTTCGGCAGGCTCTACCTGTTGCCGACCCTCGACAACGCGATGCCCGCCGACATCCGCCTCGAGCCGGTGTGGTAGCGGGCCGGCGATGTCGCCCTACGCCGTCCCGGCCCTCTATGCGGTGGCGATCTGGTGGTTCTCCACGGGGGTGATCATCCTGCTCGACCATCTGCCGCGCCGCACCTTCCCGTGGAGCATGGCCGCCGGCACCGCGGTGCTGCTGGCGGCGCTCTACGCGATCGGCACGAGCGCCGGCGATGCCACGGAGACGGGGGCCTACACCGCCTTCACCGGCGCGCTGCTGGTCTGGGGCTGGCAGGAGATGAGCTACTACATGGGCTTCGTCACCGGCCCGCGGCCGGAAGCCTGCCGGCCCGGCGCGCGGGGCTACGAACGCTTCCGGGCCGCGGTGGCGACGAGCCTGTGGCACGAATTCGCCATCGTTCTCGGCGCGCTGGCGATCCTGGCGCTCACCTGGAACACCCCGCAAAGATTGGCCCTGTGGACCTACTGCGTGCTGTGGGGGATGAACCTCAGCGCCCGGCTCAACCTGTTCCTCGGGGTGCGCAACCTCAACGCCGAGTTCCTGCCCGACCATCTGGCCTATCTCGGCTGCTACCTGACGAAGCGGCCGATGAACCTGCTGTTCCCGGTGTCGGTCAGCGTCGCCACCGTGATCGTCGTGCTGCTCGGCCAGGCGGCGCTCGCCGAGCCGATCACGCCGCACGCGATGGTCGGCTTCACCATCCTTACCACGCTGATGGGCCTGGCGACCCTCGAGCACTGGTTCCTGATGCTGCCGCTGCCTGCGGCCGCCCTCTGGAACTGGAGCCTCCCGCCGAAGGTCGCGGCCTCCGCCGCGGCCGTCCCGACAAAGGTGAAGCTCGCGGCCTCCGCCGCGGCCGGACCGACACAGGGGCCGGCCGAGCCGGCCCGGCGCGACGCAGCCTGACGCGGGAGAACCCGCGCGATCGAAACGAGGACGGGGAGACGAGCGATGGATTACGATGCGTTCTTCGGCGCCGAGCTTCAGAACCTGCACCGGGAGGGGCGCTACCGCGTCTTCACCGATCTCGAACGTCAGGCCGGGCGCTTCCCGCACGCGACCCATCACAGCCCCGAAGGCGAGAAGCCCGTCACGGTCTGGTGCTCGAACGACTATCTCGGGATGGGCCAGCACCCGGACGTGCTCGCCGCCATGCACGCGGCGCTCGACCGCTGCGGCGCGGGCGCAGGCGGCACCCGCAACATCTCCGGCACCAACCACTACCACGTGCTGCTGGAGCGCGAGCTCGCCGACCTTCACGGCAAGGAGGCGGCCCTGCTGTTCACCTCCGGCTACGTCTCGAACTGGGCGGCGCTCGGCACCCTCGGCGCCAAGCTGCCCGGCTGCGTCATCCTCTCGGACTCCGAGAACCACGCCTCGATGATCGAGGGCATCCGGGCCTCGCGCGCCGAGCGCCAGATCTTCCGCCACAACGACCCGGAGGACCTCGACCGCAAGCTGCGGATGATCGAGCCCGGCAGGCCGAAGCTCGTGGCCTTCGAATCGGTCTACTCGATGGACGGCGACATCGCGCCGATCGACGAGATCTGCGACGTGGCCGAGGCGCACGGCGCGCTCACCTACCTCGACGAGGTCCACGCCGTCGGCCTCTACGGCGCGCGCGGCGGCGGCATCTCGGAGCGGATGGGGCTGGCCCACCGCCTCGACGTGATCGAGGGCACGCTGGGCAAGGCCTTCGCGGTGCATGGCGGCTACATCACCGCGAGCGAGACGCTGTGCGACTTCGTCCGCAGCTTCGCCTCGGGCTTCATCTTCACCACCTCGCTGCCGCCGGCGGTGGCGGCGGGCGCGGCCGCCAGCATCCGCCACCTCAAGCGGAGCAACGTCGAGCGCGCACGGCACCAGGAGCGGGTGCAGCGGGTGCGCGAGCGCCTGGACGCCGCCGGCATCCCCACCCTGCCCAACGACAGCCACATCGTCCCGGTGATGGTCTGCGATCCGGTGCTGTGCAAGGCGATCTCCGACACCCTGCTCGACGAGTTCGGCCTCTACGTGCAGCCGATCAACTACCCGACCGGCGCCCGCGGCACCGAGCGCCTGCGCATCCCCCCGTCGCCCCTGCACACGGACGCCGACATCGACCAACTCGTCGGGGGGCTGGCCGCCGGCTGGGGTCGGGTAGGGCTGGAGCGGTGGCCGGGCCGTGGGACGCGTTGGTGCGGGCGCGGGGGGTGCTAGGCCGCGAGCGGG
>NZ_JAKSXU010000084.1:0-506 GCF_022829325.1 Methylobacterium sp. J-092
GGCACGCCGCATTTCGAGGTTGTCGTCGACGGGCAGCAGGTCGGTGGTACACTGACGACGAACGCTTCGCACGCGGCGGGCCAGACCGAAGACCTGACCCTGACCGGCAACTTCGGCCCCGGGGCGCACGCGATCGCAATCCGCTTCCTCGCCGATGCCTCCGGGCGGACGACGGCAACCGACCCGAACCTCTACGTTCACGAGATGATCCTGGACGGCCACGCCTATTCCGGCGACGCGGCGGTCAACACGGCGGGATGGAACAACAACGGCGTCGCCGGCATCTACTCGAACGGCGACGCGACCTTCCATACCGCCGCGTTGGCCAGTTCGGTAAAACCCGCATCGTCGGCGTCCGACACGCTCGTTCTGCGTGTGTCGGGCGACGCCTGGAACGGCACGCCGCATTTCGCGGTGCTCGTCGACGGGCAGCAGGTCGGTGGTACCCTGACGACGAACGCTTCGCACGCGGCGGGCCAGACCGAAGACCTGACCCTGACCGGCAA
>NZ_JAKSXU010000119.1:0-111337 GCF_022829325.1 Methylobacterium sp. J-092
GCCGAGCTGATCTACCATCCCAAGCCCGCGGGCAAGGCCGGCTACGACCTGCCCGAGGCCAAGGAGGAGAGCGCCGCGGCGCCCGAGGCCGCCAAGGTCGAGCCGATCGCCGTGCGGCTGGCCTCCGCCAACGTCGAGAAGGGCCAGGGCGGCACCAAGGCGTGCCAGGCCTGCCACAGCTTCGAGAAGGGCGGCCCGAACAAGGTCGGCCCCGACCTGTGGGAGGTGGTCGAGCGCAAGAAGGGCAGCCACGAGGGCTTCGACTACTCGGCCGGCATGAAGGAGAAGGGCGGCACCTGGACCTACGCCGACCTCGACGAGTTCCTCACGAGCCCCAAGGCCTACGTGAAGGGCACCAAGATGGCGTTCGCCGGCATCAGCTCGCCTCAGGAGCGCGCCAACGTCATCGCCTACCTCCACACCCTGTCGGACAGCCCCAAGCCGCTGCCGGCGGTCGAGAAGGCGGTCGATGCCAAGCCGGCCGATGCCAAGTCCGCCGACAAGCCCGCCGACGCCAAGCCCGCCGAAGCCAAGCCGGCGGACAAGCCGACCTCCGAGAAGCCGGCGGCCGGCAAGGCCTCCGAGGGCAAGGACAGCCCGGCCAAGCCCGCCGACACCAAGGCGGAGGGCGCCAAGCCGGTGACCGAGAAGCCGCCCGGCGCGCCCGCCGGCGCCGGCTCCGAGAACCGCAACGCGGTCGAGCAGAAGTCGGCGCCCGAGAGCAGCGGGCCGTCGCCCGCCGCCGACACGGCGCCTGCGCCGACCGCGCCGCCGGCGCCCGCGACCACCGAGGCGCCGGCCAAGGCCGACCCCGCGGCCGAGCAGAAGGCCCAGGATCTCAAGGCGAACGGCAGCGAGCAGGGCGTTCCCGCCGACAAGCCGCAATAGCCCGGCACGGACGGGATCGGACAACGAGGGCCGGGCGGCGACGCCCGGCCCTTTTTCGTCCCGCCGCGACGGTCGGCCCCGGCCGCCATGCGCGGGCGCGTGTTGACCCGCGGGGCGATCCTACCGCAAACCGGACCCGACCCGGCGCGCCCGGTGCGCCACGCACCCGGACCGCCCTTCGCGATCACCGCGTCGCGACCCCACCCTCGCGAACAAGGACGCGATCCGTGACCCTCTCTCCCCCTCCAAACTCGTTCCGCACCGGCCCCGACGAGCGCGGCCGGTTCGGCATCTTCGGCGGCCGCTTCGTCGCCGAGACGCTGATGCCGCTGATCCTCTCCCTGGAAGAGGCCTACGCCGCGGCCAAGGCCGACCCGGGGTTCCAGGCCGAGATGGACGGCTACCTCAAGCACTACGTCGGCCGGCCGAGCCCGCTCTACTTCGCGGAGCGGCTGACCGAGCATTGCGGCGGCGCGAAGATCTACTTCAAGCGCGACGAGCTGAACCACACCGGCTCGCACAAGGTGAACAACGTCCTCGGGCAGATCCTGCTCGCCCGCCGGATGGGCAAGAAGCGGATCATCGCCGAGACCGGCGCCGGCCAGCACGGCGTCGCCACCGCGACCCTCTGCGCCCGGTTCGGCCTGACCTGCGTGGTCTACATGGGCGCCGTCGACGTGGCGCGCCAAGCCCCGAACGTCTTCCGGATGAAGATGCTCGGCGCCGAGGTGATCCCGGTCGAGTCCGGCACCAAGACCCTGAAGGACGCGATGAACGAGGCCCTGCGCGACTGGGTCACCAACGTCGCCGACACGTTCTACTGCATCGGCACGGTCGCCGGGCCGCACCCCTATCCGGCGATGGTGCGCGACTTCCAGTCGATCATCGGGCGCGAGACCAAGGAGCAGATGCTGGAGGCCGAGGGGCGGCTGCCCGATTCGCTCGTGGCCTGCATCGGCGGCGGCTCCAACGCGATGGGGCTGTTCCACCCCTTCCTCGACGACCGCGACGTGGAGATCTTCGGCGTCGAGGCCGCCGGCCACGGCGTCTCGTCGGGCCTGCACGCCGCCTCGCTCTCGGGCGGACGGCCGGGGGTGCTGCACGGCAACCGCACCTACCTGCTGATGGACGACGACGGGCAGATCGCGGACGCGCACTCGATCTCGGCCGGCCTCGACTATCCCGGCATCGGCCCCGAGCACGCCTGGCTGCACGAGGCCGGCCGCGTCACCTACCTCTCGGCCACCGATCAGGAGGCGCTCGGCGCGTTCAAGCTGTGCTCGATGCTCGAGGGCATCATCCCGGCGCTGGAGCCGGCCCACGCCCTTGCCAAGGTGCTGGAGATGGCCCCGAAGAAGCCGGCCGACCATCTCATGGTGATGAACCTGTGCGGCCGCGGCGACAAGGACATCCCGCAGGTGGCGGAAATCTTCGGGACGAAGCTCTGAGACTGCAAGCTCCCCCGCACCCAAGTCGGGCCTGCCCGACTTGGGCACACGGGGTGCGGATCTCGGGCGAGCACGAGATCCGTCGGGGGAGGGAAGAGCCGGTCCTACACCACCACCGTGATCGCCTGCGCCGCGCGGGTCAGGCCGGTGTAGAGCCACCGCGCCCGGTGCTCGCGGAAGGCGAACGATTCGTCGAACAGCACCACCTTGTCCCACTGCGAGCCCTGCGCCTTGTGGACGGTGAGGGCGTAGCCGTAGGTGAACTCGTCGGTCTCCCGGCGCAGGAAGGCCGGGATCTCCTCCTCCGACCCGGAAATCACGGCGCGTAAAACCTTGATGTCGATGGCGCGCTTGCGCGTGCCGGCGTCGTCCTCCGGCACCACGTCGAGGCGGATCGTGTCGGGGCGGGGCGGTGCGCGCAGGGCCTGCACGGTCCAGGTCGAGCCGTTGAGCAGGCCCTTGGTGCGGTCGTTGCGCAGGCAGACCAGCTTCTCGCCCACCGCCGGCATCGGGTCGACGTGGCCGGCCAGCTCCCGCAGCCGCCCGTTGTAGAGACGGCGGGTCTTGTTCATGCCCACCAGCACCTGGTCGCAGTCGAGCACCTGGGTCGGGTCGATGGCGCGGCGCGAGACCACGCGGCTGGCGCCGTACTCGCCGAGCGCGAGCCGGCCGCCCTCGCGCACCGTCATCGCCATGCGCACGATCGGGTCGTCCTTGGCCTGGCGGTGGACCTCGGTCAGCATCACGTCGGGCTCGGCCTCGGTGAAGAAGCCGCCGCCGCGCACCGGCGGCAGCTGCGCCGGGTCGCCGAGCACCAGCACCGGCTTGTCGAACGACAGCAGGTCGTGGCCCAGGTCCGCGTCGACCATCGAGCACTCGTCGATGACGATGAGGTCGGCCTTGGCCGCCGGCCCGGCGCGGTTCAGCGAGAAGGCGGGGCCGCCCTCTTCCGTCTCCTTGGTGCGGTAGATCAGCGAGTGGATCGTCGCGGCGTCCTGGCAGCCCTTCTGGCGCATCACCGAGGCCGCCTTGCCGGTGAAGGCGCCGAACACCACCGAGCCGTCGACGTCGTCGGCGATGCGGCGGGCCAGCGTGGTCTTGCCGGTGCCGGCGTAGCCGAACAGCCGGAACACCTGGGCGGCGCCCTTGTCCTTGCGCCAGGCGGCGATGGCCTTCAGCGCCGCGTCCTGCTGCGGGGCGAAGCTTTTGGGGAGGCCCTCGCTCACGGCCAGCGCACGGTCGGCGGCAGCGACGACAGGATCGAGGCGACGTTGCCGCCGGTCTTCAGGCCGAAGATCGTGCCGCGGTCGTGGAGCAGGTTGAACTCGACGTAGCGCCCGCGCCGCACCTGCTGCTCCAGCCGGTCGGCCTCGGTCCAGGGCGTCGCGACGTTGCGCCGGACGATCTCGGGATAGGCCGCGAGGAAGGCGCCGCCGACGTCGCGGGTGTAGGCGAGGTCGGCCTGCGGGTCGCCGGTCCAGTGGTAGTCGTAGAAGATCCCGCCGACGCCGCGGGGCTCCTTGCGGTGCGGCAGGTAGAAGTATTCCTCGCACCACTGCTTGTACTTGTCGTAGTTCGCCGCCGGGGCGTGGGCGTCGCAGGCTGCCTTGAGGCAGGCGTGGAAGTGCCGCGTGTCGGGGTCGTCCTGCGTCCGCCGGCGCTCGAGCACTGGGGTGAGGTCGGCCCCGCCGCCGAACCACGTCTTCGTCGTCACCACGAAGCGGGTGTTCATGTGGACCGTCGGCACGTTCGGGTTCCACGGATGCGCGATCAGCGAGATGCCGGTGGCGAAGAAGCGCGGGTCCTCCGCAGCGCCCGGCATCTGGGCGCGGAACTCCGGCGCGAACTCGCCGTGCACCGCCGAGACGTGGACGCCGGCCTTCTCGAACACCCGGCCGTGCAGCATCGCCATGGTGCCGCCGCCGCCGGGCCGGCCGGTGTGGTCGGTCCGCTCCCAGGGGGTTTTTTCGAAGTGCCCAGCCGCAGCGGGTGCGTCCGGATGGAACGGCCCCTCGGCCTCGGCCTCCAGGGTCTCGAGCGCGCCGACGATGCGGTCGCGCAGCGTCGTGAACCACGCGGTCGCCTCCGCCTTGAGCGCCGTGACGTCGGCCTCGGGCAGGCGGGGGCGGGCTGTCTCGGTGTCCGGCATCGTCATGGACGGGATGTCCCACTCCGCCCCGGCGGCGTCAATTCACGCATCGCGAAACCGGGCTTCGACCCGCGCTTGACTTCGAGCGCGCTCGAAGTTGTAGCCTCGATGGCATCGTGGCGAGGGCCCAAAGGGTCAAAGGGCCGAGAGGCAAGCGGTGCATGCGGATCGGCGAACTCGCCAAACGCTCGGGCCTGACGGCCCACACCCTCCGCTACTACGAGCGGATCGGGCTGCTGCCGTTCGTCGAGCGGGACGCCGCGGGGCACCGGGACTACGACGGGTCGATCCTGGCCTGGATCGGCTTCCTCGACCGTCTCAAGACCACCGGCATGCCGATCCGGACGATGCTGCATTATGCGGCCCTGCGGCGCGCCGGACCGGCGACGGCTCCGGAACGGCGCCTGCTGCTCGAACGGCATCGCGCGCAGGTCCGCACGCACGTCGCCGCGTTGCAGGACGCCCTGGCCGCCCTCGACACGAAGATCGCCGGCTATGCCTGCTCGACCGAAGGGATGCACGATGACGACCGACCAGAGCCCGACCCCGGAAAGCCGCTACGCGCGGGGCGCCCGCGCGCTCGCTGAGATCGACGGGCAGGCCGGGGAGCACGTGATCGCGGCGCTGTCCGGCATCGCCCCGGATTTCGCCCGCTACCTGATCGAGTTCCCGTTCGGCGACATCTACAGCCGCCCCGGCCTCGACCTGCGATCGCGGGAGATCGCCACGATCGCGGCGCTGACGGCGATGGGCAACGCCGCGCCGCAGCTTAAGGTGCACATCGAGGCGGGCCTGAACGTCGGCCTGTCCCGCGACGAGATCACCGAGGTGATCATGCAGATGGCGGTCTATGCCGGCTTCCCGGCCGCCCTCAACGGCCTGTTCGCCGCCAAGGAGGTCTTCGCGGCCCGCGCGCCGGCGTGACGCCGATCGCGCGGGCGCGAGTCACCGCCCACGGCGGCGAACCGGCGCGAGGCGCCCGGCGACACCGTCGGGCGCGCGCGGGCCGGGCGGCTCAGGCCGTCGGCCCGGCCCCCTGCCGGATCGCCTCGCCGCAGATCATCGCCGCCGCGACCGCGACGTTGAGCGAGCGCATTCCGGCGCGGATCGGCACCACCACCCGCGCGTCGGCCGCGGCGTGGACCGCCTCGGGCACGCCGGCCGATTCGCGGCCCATCAGGATGCAGTCGCCGTCGCGGAAGGCGAAGCCCGTGTAGGGCAGGGCGCCCGCGGTGGTGGCGAGCACCAGGCGGATTCCTGCCTGGAGGCGCCATTCCGAGAACGCCGCCCAGGAACGGTGCCGGGTGATCGCGACGTGGTCGAGGTAGTCGAGCCCCGAGCGGCGCAGGTGACGGTCGGACACGTCGAAGCCCGCCGGCTCGACGATCTCGACGGAGAGCCCGAGGCAGGCCGCCATGCGCAGCAGCGTGCCGGTGTTCTGGGGGATGTCGGGCTGGTAGAGCGCGAGGCGGAGCATGCTCCGGGGATATCCGCTTCGGCGCCGCCGACCAATCCACGCCGGCACGGCCGATCCGTGCCGACGCATGGCAGCCCCGACGCGCTGCGGCATCGCTCCCCGCTTGGCCGGGACGACCGCGGGCTTACATGAGGGTCACGCCTCCCCGACGCAAAGCACCGTGACACCATGTTCCTCGATTGGCTCGAGCGCCGCATCGACCCGTTCGCGCCCTTCGACGCGGAGCGGATGCCCCCCAAAACCGTGCTCGGCTTCGCCGCGTTCTACCTGCGCCCGATGCGGGCCGCGCTCGCCGCCCTGTTCGTCATCGCGGTGGTGGCGGGCACGGTCGAGGCCTCGCTCTACCTGCTGATGCGCTGGTTCATCGACCTGATGAACGGCGCCGACCGGACGACGCTGCTGCAGGATCATGGGCTCGCGCTGGCGCTCGCCGCGCTGTTCCTCGTGGTGGTGCGGCCGACCACGATCTGGCTGCACGAGGTCGCCTCGAACCAGCTCATCGTGCCGCAGACCACCAACCAGGTCCGCTGGCGCACCCACCTCTACACGCTCGGCCACTCGCTCTCGTACTTCCAGGGCGACTTCGCCGGCCGCCTCGCCAACCGCATCGTCCAGGTCGGCCCGGCGGTGCGCGAGATCGCGGTCGTGTTCATCGACACCCTGCTCTACGTGGCGATCTACGCGATCACCGCGGTCGGCCTGTTCTCGTCGATCTCGGTGTGGCTGGCCTTGCCGGTGGTGGCCTGGATCGCGGCCTATGCCGGGCTGACGGCGTGGTTCGTGCCGCGGGCGCGCGAGCGGTCGCACCGCACCGCCGAGACCCGCTCGGCGCTGGTCGGGCGGGTGGTCGACAGCTACACCAACATCCTCACCGTCAAGCTCTTCGCCCGCGACCGCGAGGAGCGCGCGGCCGTGCGCGAGGCGATCGATAGCAACACCCGGACCTACCTGCACCAGTTCCGGCTGGTGACGCTGACGACGACCCTGCTCGGCATCCTCAACAGCGCCCTGCTGCTCGCCACCGGCGCCCTGTGCCTGATGCTGTGGCAGCGCGGCGGCATGACCACGGGCGAGGCCGCCGCCGGCCTCGCGCTGGTGCTGCGCCTGCTCGCGATGTCGGGCTGGGTGATGCAGACCGTGCGCGGCGTGTTCGAGAACGTCGGCGTGATCCAGGAGAGCATGCAGACGATCAGCCGTCCGCACGGGCTCGTCGACGCGCCCGACGCCGCCGTGCTGAAGGTCGCGGGCGGGGACATCCGCTTCGAGAACGTCGGCTTCCATTACGGCCGCGGCGACGCCAATGTGATCGAGAACCTGTCGCTGCACATCCGGGCCGGCGAGAAGGTCGGGCTCGTCGGCGTCAGCGGCGCGGGCAAGACCACGATCACCTCGCTGCTGCTGCGCCTGCACGACGTCGAGAGCGGCCGCATCACCGTCGACGGCCAGGACATCGCGCGCGTCACGCAGGATTCGCTGCGGGGCGCCATCGCCATGGTCAGCCAGGACACCTCGCTGCTGCACCGCTCGATCCGCGACAACATCGCCTACGGCCGCCCCGACGCGACCATGGACGCGGTCGCCCGCGCCGCCGAGCTCGCCCATGCCGACGCCTTCATCCACGACCTCGTCGACCACAAGGGGCGGCGCGGCTACGACGCCCAGGTCGGCGAGCGCGGGGTGAAGCTCTCGGGCGGCCAGCGCCAGCGCATCGCCATCGCCCGGGTGATCCTCAAGGACGCCCCGGTGCTGATCCTCGACGAGGCGACCTCGGCGCTGGATTCGGAGGTCGAGGCGGCGATCCAGGAGAGCCTCGACACCCTGATGCAGGGCAAGACCGTGCTCGCCATCGCCCACCGGCTCTCGACCATCGCGGCGCTCGACCGCCTCGTGGTCATCGACGAGGGCCGCATCGTCGAGGAGGGGACGCATGCCGAGCTGATCGGCCGCGGCGGCCTCTACGCCCGATTGTGGGAGCGCCAGTCCGGCGGCTTCCTGCCCGACCGGGCGCCCAAACCCGAGCCCCGTCGGATTTCCGACGCGTTGCCGGGGTAGAACGCGCGGAACTAGAGCCCGGAATGACGGGGAGGGCATAGGACCTCTCTTCATTCAAATGGGCGGCCGCGCCGGCCAAATCATCGAAAGACCAAGACATGCCGGCATTCGGCCTCGCGGCCTCGGCCGGGGAGGGGCGGCCTCCCGTCCGGCGAGCGTGGATCGCGGAGCTGCGCGCGACCCTCGCGCTCGCCGCGCCCCTCGTCCTCACCAACCTCGCCCAGCACGGGCTGATCACCGCCGACACGGTGATGCTCGGCCGCCTGGGCGCGCCCGAGCTCGCGGCGGCGACGCTGGCCACCAGCCTGTACTTCATCCTGTTCATCTGCGGCATCGGCCTGACCTCGGCGGTGGCGCCCCTGATCGCGGAGGCGCTCGGGCGCGACCGCACCGATTCGGACGCCGTGCGCCGCCTCGTGCGGGCCGGGTTCTGGGCCGCGACCCTCGTCGCGATCCCGCTGATGCTCGGGCTGTGGCACACGCGGGCGCTGCTGGAAGCGATCGGCGAGCCGCCGGCGCTGGCCGAGGATGCCGGCCGCTACATGCGCGCGCTACAATGGGCGATGTGGCCGGCCCTGCTGTTCATGGTGCTGCGCGGCACCTTCGCAGCGCTGGAGCGCCCGAGCTGGCCGCTCGCCGCCAGCCTGATGGCGCTGCCGGTCAATATCGGCCTCGGGGTCTGGCTCGCCTTCGAGGGCCCCGGACGCCTCGGCATGGGGCTGGTCGGGGTCGGCATCGCCACCACCTGCGCCGCGTTCTTCACCCTCCTCGTGCTCGTCGCGGTGATCCTGCGCGACCGCGGCCTGCGCCGGTACCGGCTGCTGCACCGGGTCTGGCGCTTCGATGCGAAGCGCCTCTCGGCCCTGTTCCGCCTCGGCCTGCCGATGGCGGGGACGGGGCTCGCGGAAGCCGGCCTGTTCGAGGCGGCGGTGCTCGGCATGGGGCTGTTCGGCGCGGCCCAGCTCGCCGCGCACGCGGTGGCGATCCAGATCGCGGCGCTCTGCTTCATGGTCCCGAACGGGGTCGCGCAGGGCGCCACCGTGCGCGTCGGCCTGCGGCACGGCGCGCACGACCCGCAGGGCGTGCGGCTCGCCGGCCGCGTCGCGCTGGCGCTCGGCTTCGGCTTCATGACGGCCTGCGCCAGCCTCCAGCTCGGCGCGCCGCGCCTGCTGATCGGGCTGTTCCTCGACGTCGAGGCACCCGCCAACGCCGCGGTGATGCCCTACGCGGTCGGCTTCCTCGGCTTCGCCGCCCTGTTCGCGGTGGCCGACGGGGTCCAGTCCGTCGCCCTCGGGATGCTGCGCGGCCTGCAAGATACGAAGGTGCCGATGCTGATCGCCGTCGGCGGCTACTGGGGCATCGGCGTGCCCGCCGGCGCGGCGCTCGCCTGGGGGGCGGGGCTGCAGGGCTACGGGATCTGGCTCGGCTTCTGCGCCGGCCTGTTCGTCGTCGCGATCCTGCTCACCGCCCGCTGGCGCCGCCTGACCGCGCTTCGGGACCGCAGGCCCGGGCCCGCCGGGCCGCCCGCGCGATAGGAAACCCGATCCGTGTCGTCCTCCGGCACAGCTTGGCTTGACTTCGGGCGACGTGCGGTCGCATTGCACAGATTAGAACGATGATGCTCTGGTCCGCTCCGCACGGGCGGTCCGACGCGGCGGGCGAGATCGGATTTCCATCCGCCCGGGAGCGCTCCGCCGACCTGCCCGACGCCACGAGATCGGGCGACGGCACACTGGGAGATTGACGACCTTGGCGAACACCTCCGCCGCCGCGTCCACCGGCACCGCCGCCCCGGACGGAACCCGCCGCGACTTCCTGTACCTGGCCACCGGCGCGGGCGCCGCCGTCGGCGTCGGCGCCGTCGCCTGGCCCTTCGTCGCCTCGATGGCGCCGGACGCCGCCACCATCGCCGCCGGCGCGCCGATCGACGTCGACCTCGCCCCGATCACCGACGGCCAGATCATCAACGTGTTTTGGCGCGGCAAGCTGATCTTCGTCCGCAAGCTCACCGAGAAGGAGGTGACGGACATGAAGGCGATCCCGGAGAGCCAGCTCTCCGATCCGGCTCCCTTCGGCACGCGGGTGAAGAAGGGCCACGACCAGTGGCTCGTGGTCTACGGCAACTGCACCCATCTCGGCTGCGTGCCGATCGGCCACCAGGGCAACTTCGAGGGCTGGGCCTGCCCCTGCCACGGCTCGCAGTTCGACGCGGTCGGCCGCGTCCGCCGCGGCCCCGCCCCGATCAACCTTCCGATCCCGCCCTATTCCTTCCAGACCGACGCGAAGATCCGCATCGGCGAGGAAGCCAAGGCCGCGGCCTGAGACACGAGGGACCGCCCATGAGCGCTCACGCCAACGCCTACGTCCCCAAGAGCCGCCTCGCGAAGTGGTTCGAGGCCCGCCTGCCGATCGTCGGGCTGGTGCACTCGTCGTTCGTCGCCTTCCCGGTGCCGCGCAACCTGAACTACTTCTGGACCTTCGGCGCGATCCTGATCGCCTTCCTCGGCATCCAGATCGTCACCGGCGTCTGGCTCGCGATGCACTACGAGCCCTCGGCGACCCAGGCGTTCAACTCGGTCGAGCACATCATGCGCGACGTGAACTACGGCTGGCTGCTGCGCTACGCCCACGCCAACGGCGCGTCGATGTTCTTCGTCGCGGTCTACGTGCACATCTTCCGGGCGCTGTATTACGGGTCGTACAAGGCCCCGCGCGAGGTGCTCTACATCCTCGGCGTGATCATCTACCTCCTGATGATGGCGACCGCCTTCCTCGGCTACACCCTGCCCTGGGGCCAGATGAGCTTCTGGGGCGCGACTGTCATCACCAACATCCTCGCCGCGATCCCCGTGGTCGGCGACACCATCCAGAGCCTGCTCTGGGGCGGCTACTCGGTCGGCAACCCGACGATCAACCGCTTCTTCTCGCTGCACTACCTGCTGCCGTGGATGATCGCCGGCGTCGTGGTGCTCCACGTCTGGGCGCTACACGTCACCGGCCAGAACAACCCGACCGGCATCCCGATCAAGTCCTCGAAGGACGCGGTGCCCTTCACCCCCTACGCCACGATCAAGGACGTGTTCGCCACCGTGGTGTTCATGATCCTGTTCGCGTGGTTCATCTTCTACCAGCCGAACTATCTCGGCCACGCCGACAACTACGTCCCGGCCAACCCCGCCGTGACCCCGGCCCACATCGTGCCCGAATGGTACTTCCTGCCGTTCTACGCGATCCTGCGCGCGGTGCCGTCGAAGCTCGGCGGCGTGATCCTGATGTTCTCGGCGGTGCTGATCCTCGCGCTCGCGCCGTGGCTCGACACCTCGCGGGTGCGCTCGTGCAACTACCGGCCGATCTACCGCCAGTTCTTCTGGCTGTTCCTGGCGGTCACGGTCATCCTGGGCTGGCTCGGCGCCAAGCCGCCGGAAGGCGGCTACGTCATCGCCTCGCAGATCTGCACCTTCTACTACTTCGCCCACTTCCTCCTCGTGATGCCGATCGTCGGCCTGATCGAGACGCCGAAGGCGCTGCCCGGGTCGATCCTGGAGAGCGTGACCGGGCCGGGCAAGCAGGTGAGCGGGTCCGGGCTGCCGGCGGGCGCCGCCGCGGCGCCGACGACCAAGGGCTGAGGGCAGGACCGGAACCGACGATGAAACTCTCGAGCCTTCTCGCCGCCTCCCTGCTGGCGCTCTCCCTCGGCGCCCCGCTGGGCTCCTCGGCGGCCTCCGCCGAGGACGCGCATGGCGGCAACCAGCCGCCCCGCCTCCAGTGGAGCTACGCCGGCGTGTTCGGCCGCTTCGACCAGGCGCAGCTCCAGCGCGGGTTCCAGGTCTACAAGGAGGTCTGCTCCGCCTGCCACTCGATGAAGCTCGTGGACTTCCGCAACCTCGCGGAGGAGGGCGGTCCCGACTTCTCGGAGAGCCAGGTCAAGGCGCTCGCCGCGACCTACCAGGTCAAGGACGGCCCGAACGACGCCGGCGAGATGTTCGAGCGACCCGGCCGCCCGGCCGACAAGTTCCCGCCGCCCTTCCCGAACGACCAGGCGGCGGCGGCGGCCAACGGCGGCAAGGCGCCGCCGGACTTCTCGGTGCTGGCCAAGGCCCGCACCTTCGAGCGCGGCTTCCCGTGGTTCATCACCGACGCGCTGCCCTTCGTCGGCTATTCCGAGCAGGGCGTGGACTACATCCACGCGGTGCTGAACGGCTACGAGGAGCCCCCGAAGGGCACCGACGTGCCGGACGGCGTGCACTACAACAAGTACTATCCCGGCCACCTGATCGCGATGCCGAACCCGATCAGCGACGGCCAGGTGACCTACCCGAAGAACGAGGCCGGCCAGCCGGTCGTGCCGGAGACGGTCGACCAGTACACCCGCGACGTCGCGGCCTTCATGGCCTGGGCCGCCGAGCCGCACATGATGGCGCGCAAGGCGCTCGGCTTCCGGGTGATCCTGTTCCTGATCCTGCTCTCGGGGCTGCTGTACTACGTCAAGAAGCGGGTCTGGGCCGACGTCGGCGGCGAGGTCCACGGTCTCCAGCCCGAGCTGCACAAGGCGGGTTGACGCCCGATCGATCCACGGACGACCGAACGGGCCCCTCGCGGGGCCCGTTCGCGTTTTTGCCGCGCGCGCAGTTCGTGATAGCGGGACGCGGAGATCTCGACCTCGCCGAGACCTGCGCGGGTCCCTTCCCCGGGGGGAGAAGGACAGGATGAGGGGCGTGCGCCGTCCGGAGAGGTCACGCCCCTCACCCCACCCCTCTCCCCATGGAGAGGGAGCCCCGCAGCGGCTCCTACGCGCCACCTTCGACAACGGACGATCGACATGACGGCAGCGGTGCTCGGTGTGATGGGCGGGTCGGGGGTCTACGACCTGCCGGGGCTCGAGGACGTGCGCGAGGAGCGGGTGGCGTCGCCCTGGGGCGAGCCGTCCGACGCCCTGCGGATCGGGCGCATCGGGGACACCAAGGTGGTGTTCCTGGCCCGCCACGGCCGCGGGCACCGCCTCTCCCCGTCCGGCATCGACTACCGCGCCAACATCGACGCGCTGAAGCGGGCCGGCGTCACCGACCTCGTCGCGCTGTCGGCCTGCGGCTCGTTCCGCAACGAGCTGCATCCGGGCCTGTTCGTGCTCATCGACCAGTTCGTCGACCGGACGGTGGGGCGCGCGTCCTCGTTCTTCGGCAACGGCTGCGTCGCCCACGTCTCGCTCGCCCACCCGGTCGGCCCGAACCTGCAGAAGCGCATCGCGAACGCGGCGGAGGCGGAGGGGATCGCGGTGCATCGCGGCGGCACCTACGTCTGCATGGAGGGGCCGCAATTCTCCTCGCTCGCCGAATCGAAGAGCTACAAGGCGCAAGGGTTCGACGTGATCGGCATGACCAACATGCCCGAGGCCAAGCTCGCCCGCGAGGCCGAGATCACCTACGCCACCATCGCGATGGTCACAGACTTCGACTGCTGGCATCCGGGCCACGACGCGGTCGACGTGGCCTCGGTCGTCGCGGTGGCGCGGGCCAACGCCGACAAGGCCGCCCGCCTCGTGGCGCGGCTCGCCCGCGACCTGCCCGCGACCCGCGAGGATTGCCCGGCCGGCTCGCACCGGGCGCTCGACGGCGCGATCATGACGGCGCCGTCCCACCGCGACCCGGACCTGCTGGCCAAGCTCGACGCGGTGGCGGGGCGCGTGCTCAAGGATTGAGCCGAGCCCTTCCCCCGGCGACGGCTTCCGCACTAGAAGGCACGAAAGCCGGCCGCGTCGGCCCGGCGAACGAACACCCACAAAGACCATGCGCAGCGCCAGCATCAGCCGGAAGACGGCGGAGACCGACGTGTCGGTCTCGATCGACCTCGACGGCACCGGCAAGGCCGGGATCGCCACCGGGGTCGGCTTCCTCGACCACATGCTCGAGCTGTTCGCCCGGCACGGCCTGTTCGACGTCGAGGCGCGGGTGACCGGCGACCTGCACGTCGACCAGCACCACACGGTGGAGGATTGCGGCATCGCGCTCGGCCAGGCCTTCGCGAAGGCGCTCGGCGACAAGCGCGGCATCGCCCGCTACGCCGACATCCACATGCCGATGGACGAGACGTTGAGCCGGGTCGCGATCGACATCTCGGGCAGGCCGTTCCTGGTGTTCCGCACCGCCTTCCGCGTCGAGAAGATCGGTGCCTTCGACACCGAGCTGGTGCGCGAGTGGTTCCAGGCCTTCGCCATGAACGCCGGCATCACGCTCCACGTCGAGACGCTCTACGGCGACAACGCCCACCACATCGCCGAGAGCTGCTTCAAGGGGCTGGCCCGCGCCTTGCGGAAGGCCGTCGCGGTCGATCCCCGCGAGGAGGGACGCGTTCCCTCGACCAAGGGTTCGCTCTAGGCGAGGATCGCGGACGGCCGTCGCGGCGGGCTCGCGCAGCCGCATCCGGCGTTCGGCCGACAGGAAAGGGAAGGGGTCGCCATGAGGATGCGCAGCTACACGCTCCATCTGCCGCACGAGGCCCGCTCCGGCGAGGCGCACGACCTCGACCGGGCGCAGCTGGTGCCGGACGGGTTCTCGTGGGCGGCCTTCGCCTTCTCGGTGCTGTGGTTCCTCTATCACCGCCTCTGGCTCGCAGCCCTGTTGGTGCTGGCCGGGCTGGGCGCCACCGCGCTCGTCGGCTACGGCCTCGGCCTGTCGCCCGCCGCCGGCACCGCGATCACGCTGCTGGTCCTGGTGCTGATCGGGCTCGAGGCGTCCTCGCTCCGGCGCTGGACGCTCGCCCGCAACGGCCGGCCGGCGCGCGACGCGGTGGTGGCCTTCAACGCCGACGAGGCCGAAGCCAAGGCGATGACGCGCTGGCTCGACCCCGCCCCCGCGCCGACCGTCCGGGCCTCGACCGCGTTCGCGGGCAACTGCGCGGCCGAGCCTGTGATCGGCCTGTTTCCCGCGCAGGGCGGCCGGTGAGCGTCTTCGAGGAACAACGACCGTGAGCGCCGAGACCGTCGCGATCATCGATTACGGGTCGGGCAACCTGCACTCGGCGGCCAAGGCCTTCGAGCGGGCGGCCCGCGAGGCCGGGCTGCCGGAGACCCGCATCGTCGTCACCGGCGATCCGGACGCGGTCGCGCGCGCCGACCGGATCGTGCTCCCCGGGGTCGGCGCCTACGCCGATTGCCGCCGCGGGCTCGATGCCGTCCCCGGCCTCGTGGCGGCGATGACCGATGCCGCCATCGGGTCGGGGCGTCCCTTCCTCGGCATCTGCGTCGGCATGCAGCTGATGGCCACCCGCGGCCTCGAATACGAGACCACGGAAGGCCTCGGCTGGATCTCCGGCGACGTCGGCCCGATCCGGCCGTCCGACCCCACGCTCAAGATCCCGCACATGGGCTGGAACACCCTGACGCCGTCCCGCGACCATCCGCTGCTCGACGGCATCCGCACCGGGCCGGACGGGCTGCACGCCTACTTCGTGCACAGCTTCGCCCTGAAGGCGGATCGCCCGGACGAGGTCGTCGCCGAGGCGGCCTACGGCGGTCCCGTCACCGCGATGGTGGCGCGCGACAACCTCGCCGGCACCCAGTTCCACCCGGAGAAGAGCCAGCATCTCGGGCTGGCCCTGCTTGCGAACTTTCTGCGCTGGCGGCCGTAACCGCCGCGCCCTCCGTCGAACGACCAGAAGAAACGAGCGTCCGCGTGATCCTGTATCCGGCCATCGATCTCAAGGAAGGACACTGCGTCCGCCTCGTGCAGGGCGACATGGCCCAGGCCGTGGTGTTCAACGACGACCCGGCGGCGCAGGCCCGGGCCTTCGCCGAGCAGGGCTTCTCCTGGCTCCACGTGGTCGACCTCGACGGTGCCTTCGCCGGGGAGCCGATGAACGCGGCCGCCGTCGACGCGATCCTCGCCCAGGTCGACATCCCGGTGCAGCTCGGGGGCGGCATCCGCGAGATGCGCACGCTGGAGGGCTGGCTCGAGAAGGGCGTCGCACGGGTGATCATCGGCACGGCGGCCGTGCGCGACCCGGCCTTCGTCCACGAGGCGGCGCGGCGCCATCCCGGCAGGATCGCGGTGGGCATCGACGCCAAGGACGGGCGCGTCGCGGTGGCGGGCTGGGCCGAGACCTCGAGCATGACCGCCGAGGACCTCGGCCGCCGGTTCGAGGATGCCGGCGTCTCGGCGATCATCTACACCGACATCGCCCGCGACGGCATCCTGAAGGGCCTCAACATCGAGATGACGGTGGCGCTCGCCGAAGCCGTGAGCATCCCGGTGATCGCGTCGGGCGGCCTCGCCTCGATCGAGGACGTGCACCGCCTGCTCGAGCCCGATTGCGCGATGCTGGCCGGTGCGATCACGGGGCGCGCCCTCTACGACGGCCGCATCGACCCGCGCGCGGCGCTGTTCGCGATCAGGGCGGCGCGCGGAGGCGGCGCTTCGTGATAGGCTCGCCCGGTCAAGGGTTTGCCGGGAGGCGGCGATGACGGCTTCGGCGAAGGCGGCGCGACCGGCCGAGACCGGGACGGCCTACGCGGACGACTTCTACACCTGGACGCAGGAGCAGGGGGCACGCCTCCGGGCGGGCGACCTGACCGGCCTCGATCGGGAGAACCTCGCCGAGGAGATCGAGAGCTTGGGTCGCAGCCAGTTCAGCAGCCTCGTCGGCGCGTGGCGCATCGTCCTGCTGCATATGCTCAAGTGGGATCACCAGCCATCGCGACGGACGCGAAGCTGGGTGATCTCGATCGCGACGCATCGGGTGGCTGCGGCCGACGAGCTGGCGGACAGTCCCGGCCTGAAGAGCCGTCGGGTGGAAGCGATGGAACGCGCCTACCGCCGCGCCCGTCTCGAAGCGGCTGACGAGACCGGCCTTCCGCTGAAGACCTTTCCCGAGACCTGCCCCTACACCCACGACGAGATGCTCACGCGTCCCTTCGCGATCGACCCCGACGACACGACCGCCTGAAGGCTCCCAGCGTGCTCAAGACCCGCATCATTCCCTGCCTCGACGTCAAGGACGGCCGCGTCGTCAAGGGCGTGAAGTTCCTCGAGCTGCGCGACGCGGGCGATCCGGTCGAGGCGGCCAAGGCCTACGACGCGGCCGGGGCCGACGAGCTCTGCTTCCTCGACATCACCGCGAGCCACGAGGCGCGCGGCACCCTGCTCGACGTGGTGAGCCGCACGGCGGAGGCCTGCTTCATGCCGCTCACCGTCGGCGGCGGCGTGCGCGCGGTGGCGGACGTGCGCGCGCTGCTGCTCGCCGGCGCCGACAAGGTCGCGATCAACACCGCGGCCGTGAACGATCCCGACCTCGTCGCGCGGGCCGCCGAGAAGTTCGGCGCGCAATGCGTCGTGGTGGCGATCGACGCCAAGCGCACCTCCGCGCCGGGCGAGCCGGACGCGTGGCAGATCTTCACCCATGGCGGCCGCACCCCCACCGGCCTCGACGCGATCGCCTTCGCCCGCACGGTGGCGGCCAAGGGAGCGGGCGAATTGCTCGTCACCTCCATGGACCGGGACGGGACGCGCTCGGGCTACGACCTCGCGCTGATCCGCGCCGTCGCCGACGCGGTGACCGTGCCGGTGATCGCCTCGGGCGGCGTCGGCGGGCTCGACGACCTCGTGGCCGGCGTCGCCGAAGGCCATGCCAGCGCGGTGCTCGCGGCCTCGATCTTCCATTTCGGGGAAGCCAGCGTCGCCGAGGCCAAGGCGCACATGGCGGCGGCCGGCCTCGCGATGCGGCTGGACGCCTGACCCGAGATCGGGAAGACGCCGGGGGCCGCGGCCGGATCCGGCACCATTTTTCCGACAATTCCACCCGCCCGTCGCGCAAATGCGGGTGGCGAGGCGCTGCTGTGCCGGCTCCCGTCTTGCCCGGCGCCCGCCGTTGACGCAGGTTCCGGCGACGGCATCGTCGTTTCCGAACCCTGCCGCACGGGTCCTCTATGTCCGCCTACACCCTCGACGACCTCGCCCGCCTGGTGGCGAGCCGCGCCGGCACCGCGCCCGACCAATCGTACACGGCCAAGCTGCTCGCGGGCGGCCCGGCCAAGGCCGCCAAGAAGCTCGGCGAGGAGGCGGTGGAGGCCGCCATCGCCGCGGTGCAGGGCGACAAGACCGGGCTGACCAACGAGGCGGCGGACGTGCTCTACCACCTCGTGGTGCTGCTGCGCGCCGGCGGCGTCGAGCTCTCCGCGGTGATGGCGGAGCTGGAGCGCCGCACGGCGCAGAGCGGCATCGCCGAGAAGGCGTCGAGGCCGCCGGCATGAAGGCGGCCGCGCTCGCCGCCGGCCAGACCCCGGTGACGGGGCAGAACCCGGTCACCGGCGACGGGTCGGAGCGGCTGTCGCCCTACCGCCTGTTCAGCCGCGAATCCTGGGCACAGCTGCGCGCCGACACGCCGCTGACGCTGACGCAGGAGGACATCGAGCGCCTGCAATCGCTGAACGACCCGATCTCGGTGGAGGAGGTGGTCGCGATCTACCTGCCGCTGTCGCGGCTGCTCGCGCTCTACGTCGCGGCGAGCCAGGGCCTGTTCAAGGCGACCCAGCGCTTCCTGATGGCCGAGCGCGAGACCAAGGCGCCCTACATCATCGGGCTCGCCGGATCGGTGGCGGTGGGCAAGTCGACCACGGCCCGCGTGCTCGCCGCGCTGCTCGCGCGCTGGCCGAACACCCCGAAGGTCGACCTCGTCACCACCGACGGGTTCCTGCTGCCGAACGCCGCGCTCGCCGCGCAGGGCATCATGGACCGGAAGGGATTTCCCGAGAGCTACGACACCGCCGCCCTGCTGCAGTTCCTGCACGACGTGAAATCGGGCCGGAAGCGCGTCACCGCTCCCCTCTACTCGCACCTCGTCTACGACCGGGTGGACGGCGAGGAGCGGGTGGTCGAGAGCCCCGACATCCTGATCGTCGAGGGCCTGAACGTGCTGCAGCCGGCCCGCCTGCCGCGCGACGGCACCGCGATTCCGTTCGTCTCCGACTTCTTCGACTTCTCGATCTACCTCGACGGGCACGAGGACGATCTGCACCGCTGGTACGTGATGCGCTTCATGCGCCTGCGCCAGACCGCGTTCCGCGACCCCCGCTCGTATTTCCGCAAGTACGCCGAGGTGCCCGAATCGGAAGCGCTCGCCATCGCCGACCGGCTGTGGACGACGATCAACCTGCCGAACCTGCGCGACAACATCCTGCCGACCCGCCAGCGCGCCAGCCTGATCCTGGCCAAGGGCGCGAGCCACCGCATCGAGAGCGTCGCGCTGCGGCGGTTGTAGGACCCCGCTCAGGCGAACGGAAACGCCGCCTCCGCGACGTAGGGCCCGCCCCCGGTCGAGTCGCGCGCCGAGTACAGCACCACCTGCGTCGCGGAAAAGCGCAGCGGCGTGAAGATCGGCGCCTGCGACAGGTACATCGCCACCGCCTCGGGCGTGGCCTCGCGGCGCAGGCGCGCCAGCGTCACGTGTGGCACGAACCTTCGCCGTTCCGGCTCGGCGCCCGCCCGGCGGATCAGGCGGTCCTGCTCGGCCTGGAGGTCCATCAGATCGGCGTTGGCGGCGACGCTGGCGAGCAGCGCGCGCGGCTTGTCGCCGCCGAACACCGAGAGGCCGTCCAGCACCACCTCGAGCGCCGGCCGCGCCCGCATCTCCGACAGCGCCTCGACCGCGTCCTCGGCAAGCGCGACCGGCACGTCGCCGAGGAAGCGCAGGGTGACGTGGTGATCCGACGGCTCGATCCAGCGTGCGCCCTGCAGGCCGCCGCGGAACGGCGCCAGCCCGGCGGCGATCTCCGGCGGGAGGCCGAGCGCCGTGAACAGGCGCGGCATCGCTAACGAGCCCCGGCCGGGAGCCGCCCGAGGAAGGTCTCGACCGAGGGCAGGATGCCGGCCACGATCACGTCGACGCCCTTGGCGTTCGGGTGGAGCCCGTCGTCGAGGGTGTAGGCGCGGTCGCCGACCATTCCGGCCATGAAGAACGGGTACAGCACGAGGTCGTAGGTCCGGGCGAGATCCGGGTAGATCGCGTCGAAGCGCGCGACGTAGTCGGGCCCGAGGTTGGTCGAGGCCCGCATGCCGGCGAGCAGCACCGGGATGCCGCGCGCCTTCAGCCGCGTCACGATCGCCTCCAGCGCCTTCCGCGTCACGGCGGGGTCGGTGCCGCGCAGCATGTCGTTGGCGCCGAGCTCCAGGATCACCCCGTCGGTGCCGTCGGGCACCGACCAGTCGACCCGGTCGAGGCCGTTGGTGGCGGTCTCGCCCGAGACGCCGGCATTGGCGACCGTCACCGTCCGGCCTTTCGCAGCGAGCGCCCGCTCCAGCACCGCCGGGAAGGCGGAGCCCGCCGGAAGGCGGTAGCCCGCGGTGAGGCTGTCGCCGAGCGCGACGAGCCGGATCGGCTTCGATTCGGGCTTCGGATCCGCCTTGGCCGGCGCGAGGCCCGCCATCGACAGGACCAGCCCCGCTGCGGCAAAGAGCGCCATCAGCGCCGCCCTGCGCCGGCCATCATGGCGTGGCTCCGTCGCGCTCGCCATATCGAGCCCGCGCGCATCGCCCGGCACGGGTCGTGCCGGAGCGCACCGAACGTTCGTCCGCCAACCGTGATCTCCGTCCCGCATGTTCGCCATCCGCCACAGATCGGCTCGACCGTGACCGCCGACAACCCCTCTCCCGGCAAGACCTCGCCTGCCATGTCCGCGTCCGGGACGCCAGCCATCGCTCTCTCTAGCATCGACCTCAGCCTCGGGCGGGGGGCCGCCCGCGTCCACGTGCTGCGCGGCATCTCGCTCGACGTCGGCCGCGGCGAGGCGGTCGGCCTCGTCGGGCCGTCGGGCTCCGGCAAGTCGACCCTGCTGATGGTGATGGCGGGCCTCGAGCGGCCCGATGCCGGCGCGATCCGGATCGAGGACACCGACCTGGGCGCCCTCGACGAGGACGCGCTCGCACGCTTCCGCGGCCGGCGGATCGGCATCGTGTTCCAGGCCTTCCACCTCGTCCCGACGATGACCGCCCTGGAGAACGTCGCCCTGCCACTGGAGCTGGCCGACAAGCCGGATGCCCATGCCCGCGCCCGGCGGGAGCTCGAAGCCGTCGGCCTCGGCCACCGGCTGCACCACTACCCGGCTCAGCTCTCGGGCGGCGAGCAGCAGCGCGTCGCCATCGCCCGCGCCGTGGCACCGGACCCGGCGATCCTGGTCGCCGACGAGCCGACGGGCAATCTCGACGAGGCGACCGGCCGCCAGATCGTCGACCTGCTGTTCGCGCTGAAGCGCGACCGCGGCGCGACGCTCGTCCTCGTCACCCACGATCCGGGGCTCGCCCGCCTCTGCGATCGTACGGTGCGCCTGCGCTCGGGGCGGATCGAGGAGCCGGTGGCGGCCTGATGCACGGCACCCTCTCCCAACCCCGGCCGACGCCCGCCTCGCGCCTGCCGCTGACCCTGCGCCTCGCGCTGCGCGAGCTCCGCGGGGGCTTGCGCGGCTTCGCCGTGTTCCTCGCCTGCATCGCGCTCGGCGTCGCGGCGATCGCCGGGGTCGCCTCGATCTCGCGCTCGCTGTCGGACGGGCTCGGCCGCGAGGGCAAGCGCATCCTCGGCGGCGACCTCAGCTACAGCCTGATCAACCGCGAGGCGACGGAGCCGGAGCGCGCGGTGCTCGACGCGCAGGGGCGTGTCGACGTGGTCGCCTCGCTCCGCGCCATGGCGGTGGCGGGCGAGGGCGCGGCGCTGGTCGAGCTGAAGGCGGTCGATGCCGGCTACCCGACCGCCGGAGAGCTCGTCACCGAGCCGCAGGCGCCCCTCGCCGACCTGCTGGCCGAGCGTGACGGGATCGACGGCGCGCTCGCCGACCCCGCGCTTCTGACCCGCCTCGACCTCAAGGTCGGCGACCGGATCACGCTCGCCGGCCGGCCCTTCGCCATCCGCGCGACCCTCGTCTCGGAGCCCGACAAGATCGCCGGCGGCATCGGCTTCGGGCCGCGGCTGATCGTGTCGCAGAATGCGCTGCGCCGCACCGGCCTGGTCCAGCCGGGAAGCCTCAACCGCTGGAGCTACCGGCTGCTGCTGCCCGGCGCCGACGATGCGGGCCTCGACGCCGCCGCCGCCCGGATCGCGGCGGCCGCTCCGCAGGCCGGCTGGGAGATGCGGGCGCGCACCAACGCCGACCCGCGGTTCTCCAAGAGCATCGAGCGCTTCACCCAGTTCCTGACGCTAGTCGGCCTCACCGCGCTGATCGTCGGCGGGGTCGGCGTCGCCAACGCCGTCAACGCCTTCGTCGAGCGCAAGCGCCCCTCGATCGCGACCCTGAAGAGCGTCGGTGCGCCGGGCTCGAAGGTCGTCGCCCTGTACCTGACGCAGGTGATGCTGATCGCCGGGCTCGGCACGGCGATCGGGCTCACTGTGGGCGCCGCGCTGCCCTTCGCCCTCGACGCGCTGTTCCGGGACAGCCTGCCCCTGCCGCTGAACCCGACGCTGGCGCCCCTCGAGCTGCTCCAGGCGGCGGCCTACGGGCTCCTCACGGCCCTGGCCTTCGCGATCACGCCCCTGGGGCGCGCCCACGACGTCCCGGTCTCGGGGCTGTTTCGCGACGCCGTCGACCCGGCAGCCAGCGGCATCCGCCCGCGCTACCGGGCGATCCTGGCGCTGGCGCTCGCCGCCCTGGTGGGGCTCGCCGTCGGCACCGCCTTCGACCGGCGCGTGGCGCTGATCTTCATCGCCGCCGCCGGCCTCGCCTTCGGCCTGCTGCGGCTGGTCGCGGTCGGCGTGATGGCGCTCGCCCGCCGGCTGCCGCATCCGCGGCGGGCCGCGCCGCGGATGGCCTTGGCCAACCTCCACCGCCCCGGCGCCCTGACGCCGGCCATCGTCCTCTCCCTCGGCCTCGGCGTGACCCTGCTGGTGACCCTGAGCCTGATCGACGTGAACGTGCGCCGCACCATCTCGGCGACCCTTCCGGCGCGCGCGCCGAACCTGTTCTTCCTGGACATCCCGGCCGCCGATTCGGGCGCCTTCCACGACTTCCTCGCGCGCCAGGCGCCCAGCGCCAAGATCGAGCGGGTGCCGATGATGCGCGGCCGCATCGTGGCGCTGGACGACGTCCCGGCCGAGAAGATCCGCCCGCCGGAGGACGCCGCCTGGGTGCTCGACGGCGACCGGGGCATCACCTACGCCGAGGACGTGCCCGAGGGCTCGACGCTCACCGCAGGCACGTGGTGGAACGCGGAGCAAGCCAGGACGCCGCTGGTCTCGTTCGAGGCGGATCTCGCGAAAAACCTCGGCCTCAAGGTCGGCAGCCGCGTCACCGTCAACGTGCTCGGGCGGAACCTCACCGCCACCATCGCCAACCTGCGCAAGGTCGAGTGGCGCAACCTCGGCATCAACTTCGTGATGGTGTTCTCCCCCGGCACCTTCCGCGGCGCGCCGCACTCGGACCTGGCGACGCTCACCCTGCCCGGGGGCACCGACGGCGCGGTCGAGAACCGGATCCTGCGCGACGTCGCCAAGGCGTTCCCCTCCGTCACCAGCGTGCGGGTGAAGGACGCCCTCGATGCCGTCGGCGACCTCGTCGGCCGGCTGGTGCTGGCGATCCGCGGCGCGAGCGCGGTGGCGGTGCTGGCGAGCCTGTTCGTGCTGGCCGGCGCCATCGCCGCGGGGCACCGGGCGCGCCTCTACGACGCCGTGGTGCTGAAGGTGCTCGGCGCAACCCGCGGACGGCTGCTGGCCGCCTACGGCCTCGAATACGGGGCGCTCGGCCTCGTCACCGCCCTGTTCGGGCTGCTCGCCGGCACGCTCGCCGGCTGGGTGATCGTCACCCGGGTGATGCGCCTCGACTTCGTCCTCGACCTGTCGGGGGCGCTGGCGGCGGCCGCGGCCGCGGTGGTGCTCGCCGTGGTGCTGGGGCTCGCCGGGACTTGGCGCATCCTCGGCCAGAAGCCGGCACCGTACCTGCGGCAGGCGTGACCCTTGCGTATCCCCCGTGTGAGCTTGCCGCGATCGTGAACGACGGCATCGGGAGCCGTCGGCGAAGTAGCAGCGAACTTTAATCCCAGACTTCGTGAACAAATTTCACCCGCGGGGATTCATCGAAAGCGCTTTTTCAAGCTCTGCCGGGCTCTTGTGCGGGGCGGCCGAAAGCAACATATTCCGACACGAGGCGCTCGATGGCGCCAGAGGTCCCCTGCGTGGGCCTCGTCTCAAACACCACGCACGAGCGAGCCTTCCGAGGTCACTCCCATGGCATTCGACAACTCTCCCTTCCGCTACGGCGCCCAGGCGCCGTCGCAGGCCGGCACCCAGGTCGCGTTCGACCAGGGCCTGCGGACCTTCATGCTCGGCGTCTACAACAACATGGTCGTCGGGCTCGGCATCTCCGGCCTCGTCGCGCTCGGCCTCAACATGGCTGCCACCACCGCGACTGCGACCGGCCGCCTCGCCCTGACCCCGTTCGGCCAGACGCTCTACAACAGCCCGCTCAAGTGGGTTCTGATGTTCGCCCCGCTCGCCTTCATCCTGGTCTTCTCGATGCGGATGGACCGGATGTCGGCCTCGTCGGCGCGGACGATGTTCTTCGCCTTCGCGGCGGTGATGGGCGCCTCGATGTCGACGCTGCTGCTGGTGTTCACCGGCGCCAGCGTGGTGCGGGTGTTCTTCATCACCTCGGCGACCTTCGGCGCGCTGAGCCTCTACGGCTACACCACCAAGCGCAGCCTTTCGGGGATGGGCTCGTTCCTGATGATGGGCCTGATCGGCATCATCATCGCCTCGATCGTCAACATCTTCCTGGCCTCGTCGGCGCTGCAGTTCGCCGTCTCGGTGCTCGGCGTGCTGATCTTCGCGGGGCTCACCGCCTACGACACCCAGAAGCTGAAGGAGATGTATCTCTCCAGCGGCTTCGACGGCGAAGCGGCGGCCAAGATGTCGGTCAACGGCGCGCTGACGCTGTACCTCGACTTCATCAACATGTTCCAGTTCCTGCTCTCGCTCCTCGGCGACCGCCGCTGAGCGAAGACGGACCGGACGAACGAAGAAGGCCCCGGCGGAAACGCCGGGGCCTTCTTCGTTCCGGGGGAGCTACGCTTACGCCGCGCCACTTCCCCCAGCGGGCAATGTCCGCCCTGCGCAGCCCCGGGATGACGGGGAGGGTCCGGAAAAGGAATCTGAAGATGTGCGAGGCCGATCGCCTGCTCGGGGGGAGGGCCCCCCGCGCCGCGATCCGGGCGCGCAGCGAGCGTACCATCGGCCAAGACGGCACCGGACGAAGGATCGCCGCGCAAAAATCCGAACGCTTCACACGGCCCGCAGGGGCTTCTCCAGCACCGCGAGCACGCGGGCGAGGTCGGTGCCGCGCTTGAGCACCACGCCGGTCGCGGCGACCACGGCGTAGGCGCCCTGGCGGCGCGCGAGCTTCGGGTCCTTCTCGATCCGGTAGAGCGGCATCTCGGAGGTGCGGCGGTAGATCGAGAACACCGCCTTGTCGCGGCGGAAGTCGAGGGCGTAGTCGCGCCACTCCCCCTCCGCGACTCGGCGGCCGTAGAGGTTGAAGATCGTGCGCAGCTCGTGCCGATCGAACGCGATCTGCGGGGCGGTGGATGGGCTCGGGAAGGGGACCACGCGGGCCGTCGAATCGTCTGTCCGGATCTCGCCGCTCGTCCGCTCGGTCATCGTTCCTCCGCCGTCGGCCTGCCGCCGTCGTCTTGCCGTCAGCCGCTGAGGATGGGCCTCGGGTGGCCGGCCCGCAAGAGTCCCGCGGCGGCGATCCGATTCGTTGCGGACGGGACACGCCCAAGAAACAAATGCCGCGCTTTCGCCCCGATCACGCCTTTCCCGAGCCGCGTTGCGGCGCGACAACGAAGGCCGAACCCTCGTCGGGTCGTGCCCGTCGACGCCCGAATCCCGAGCTCCCCAGCCCTCGGGCGTCACCGGATCCCACGACGCGACATCCCAGAGGTTTCGAGACCCAAGGACTTCAGGCCGCCCGCGAGGGCGGCCTTTTTTTGTGCCCGCCCGGCCCGTTCGATCTCCCCGGGGCCCACGGGCAGCGGGAAGGCGCAAAACCCGCTATGAGGCGGACCGACCATGACCGACCCCTGCCCGCCCCGCTTCGACGACGACTTCCGGCAGGCGCTCGACGACCTGTTCGCGTGGCGCCGCGACGTGCGCCGCTTCCGGCCCGACCCGGTGGACGAGGCCCTGCTCCGCCAGAGCCTGGCGGCGGCCCATCGCAGCCCCTCCGTCGGCAACAGCCAGCCGTGGCGCTTCGTGCGCGTCGCCGACCCCGAGCGCCGCGCCGGCGTGGTCGCGAGCTTCGAGCGCTGCAACGCCGATGCGGCCCTGCGCTACGCCGACGCCCGCCAGGCGCAGTATCGCGCCCTGAAGCTCGCGGGCCTGCGCGAGGCGCCGGTGCACCTGGCGGTCTTCTGCGACGAGGCGACCGAGGCGGGCCACGGCCTCGGTCGCGCGACCATGCCGGAGATGCTGCGCTACTCCGTGGTCGGCGCCGTGCAGACCTTCTGGCTCGCCGCCCGCGCCCGCGGCCTCGGCACCGGATGGGTCTCGATCCTCGAGCCGGCCCGCATCGCGGCGCTGCTGGACGTGCCGGGCAGCTGGCACCTCGTCGCCTACCTCTGCGTCGGCTGGCCCGTCGAGGAGCATGCCGACCCCGAGCTCGTCCGCCACGGCTGGCAATCCCAGGACGCGACGGCGCTGGATCTGATCGAGCGGTAAAGCAGGTCTTTCGACGGACGATCGCCTTTATCACGATGAAGCCCGGCGCTTTTTACCGTCTTCCCCGAAGACGGTGAGTAAGCCCGCAGTCGTCGCAGGATGAGCTGGAACGCCGAGCTTGGCCGTGGATTATTGCTGCAGCGAACGGTCACGCTTTGCAGGAAGATCCCAAGATGTCGGTCAGGAAGTACGTGTCCACGAGCCTCGGCGGCGCGCTGCTGGCCGGCCTCGTCGCGGGGGCGCCGGCCCTGGCACGCGAGGTGGTGCCGTTCTCGGACGGGGTGATGCCGGGCTCGGTGGTGATCAGCGTCTCGCAGCGCCGGCTCTACCTCGTGAACGGCGATGGAACCGCGATCCGCTACCCCGTCGCGGTCGGCAAGCCGGGCAAGCAGTGGTTCGGCACCAAGGCGATCGACGGCAAGTACGTGCAGCCGGCATGGTCGCCGCCGAGCGAGGTCAAGCGCGACAACCCGCGCCTGCCGAACCTGATCGCCGGCGGCTCGCCGCACAACCCGATGGGCGCCGCCGCGATGACGCTGTCGGGCGGCGAATACGCCATCCACGGCACCAACCGCCCGAGCTCGGTCGGCACCTGGGCCTCCTACGGCTGCATCCGGATGTACAACCAGGACGTGGTTGACCTCTACGACCGCGTCTCGGTCGGCACCCCGGTCTACGTGACGCGCTGAACGCCCCGGAGCCCGGCGGGATCAGGCGGCGGGCGGGGCCGTCGCCTCGATCGCCGTGAAGGTCTCCAGGATGTGGTAGGTGTGCGCGATGCCGGCCGGCACGCAGTAGGAATCGCCGGGCTCCAGCGCGACCGTCCGGTCCTCGAGCACCAGCTTGGCCCGGCCGGAGATCACGTAGCCCACGGTCTCGTGCTCCGAGGTGGTGCTCGGCTTGTCGTCGGTCGGCGGCTCGTCGCGCCACATCCGCATGGCGACCAGCGCGCCCTTCGCGAGCGCGATCTCGCCGCCGGCGCCGCTCGGCGCATCCTTGCTCGATACCTTGGTCGTCATCGGGTCCCTCGTCGCGCCATGTGCTTCGCGAGCCCAACAGCGGGCCGGCACGGTCGTTCCAGCCGGCGAGGCGCGACGTCAGAAGTCGACGGCGAGCCCCTTCACCTCCCAGTCGTCGTAGCGGACCGGCTCCAGGCCGCCCCGCCCGAGGCGCTCGGGGGCGGCCGAGAGCGCGGCGGCCCGCGCGTCGATCGTCCTGCGGCGCTCGGCCGCCTCCGCCAGGGCGCGCGCGGCCGCCGGGGTGAGGGGACGGGGGGCGGTCCCGCCGCCGTCCTCGACGTGTTCGGTCCGGGCTTCGTCGGTCCCGTTGCGGCTGGTTTCACCTTGCATCGGACTCGCTCAAGTGGGAGGGCATCGGGGTCCGGCGGCAGCATGCCGGCACGAAGGGTCTTTCGAGAAGTGGCATCCATGGGCAGAGGGCGCAACGCGTCCGGGCCGGCGCGGGCGGCGGGCGCGACCAAGGGTCCGCGCCCGGGGCAGAAATCGCCGACGAAATCCGCACCGGAGGCGGTCGAGGCGGACGTCGCCGGCCTCGCCGCGCGCCGGGTGGCGCACGCCGTCGTCGCCGACCTGCTGGGCAAGAACCGCGCCCTCGCCCTGGAGGATGCGCTGGCCCAGGCGTCCCGCGTCGCGGGGCTCGACGCCGGCGATGCCGGTCTGGCGCGGGCCATCGCCACGGTCACCTTCCGCCGCCTCGGCTTCCTCCGGCGCGCGCTCGCCGCGCGGATGGAGCAGGGCCTGCCCGAGGACAAGCCGCGCCTCGTCGCGCTGCTCGCCACCGGCGCCGCCCAGATCCTCGACCTCGCCGTTCCCGACCATGCCGCGGTCGACCTCGCGGTGCGCCTGGCCAAGGCCGATCCGCAGGCGCGGCATCTCGCCGGCCTCGTCAACGCGGTGCTGCGCCGGGTCGTGCGCGAGCGCGAGGCGATCCTGGCCGAATGCGACGACCCGCTCGAGGCCAACACCCCGGATTGGCTGGCCGCGCGCTGGCGCGAGGCCTACGGGCCGGAGAAAGCCGCCGCCATCGCCCGCGCGCACCTGGCCGGCGCCGCGATCGACCTGACGCTGAAGGGCGAGGCCGGCGACTGGGCCGAGCGCCTTGGCGCGGCGGCGCTGCCCACCGGCTCGCTCCGGCTCGGCGACCTGCGGGTGCCGGTCTCCGAGCTTCCCGGCTTCGCCGATGGCGCGTGGTGGGTGCAGGATGCCGCCGCCGCGATCCCCGCGCGACTCCTCGGCGCGCAGCCCGGCGAGCGCATCGCCGACCTCTGCGCCGCGCCGGGCGGCAAGACCGCGCAGCTCGCGAGCCGGGGCGCCCTGGTGACCGCGCTGGACCGTTCGGCCCCGCGCCTGGAGCGCTTGTCCGAGAACCTCGCCCGGCTCGGGCTGACCGCCGAGGTGGTCGTCGGCGACGCGCTCGCCTACGAGCCCCCAAAGCCGTTCGACGCGGTGCTGCTCGACGCGCCGTGCTCGGCCACCGGCACGATCCGCCGCCATCCGGACGTCGCCTGGACCAAGACCGAATCCGACCTGATCCGCCTGCACCTCCTCCAGGCGCGCCTGCTCGACAAGGCCGCGACCCTGGTGCGGCCGGGCGGGCGCCTCGTCTTCTGCACTTGCTCGCTGGAGCAGGAGGAGGGCGAGCGCCAGGTCGCCGCCTTCCTGAAGCGCAACGGCGCGTTCGAGCGGGTGCCGGTGCGGGCGGACGAGGTCGGCGGCCTCGACGGCGTGATCAACGCCGACGGCGACCTGCGCACGCTCCCGGCCCACCTCGAAGGCTCGGACAGCCGGCGCGGCGGCCTCGACGGCTTCTTCGCGAGCCGGCTGCGGCACAAGGGGTAGCGCGGGGGGCAGGGGAGCGTCCCGACCGGCCGATTGCCACGCAGGCATGCGCCGCCGTAGGAAGCGCGACGCGACCGCCCCGACTCGGAGGTGCAGCCGCGCATCGCCGGGCCGACGTCGCCCGGCTCGGGGGAGCATGATGCAGAGCTTCGTTCGGGCCAAGCTGCACGGCATCCGCGTGACGGGCGCCGACCTGAACTATCACGGCTCGATCACGCTCGATGCCGACCTCTGCCGCGAGGCAGGGCTCGACCCGCTCGAATTCGTCGAGATCTGGAACAAGATGTCGGGCGCGCGGATCAGCACCTACGTGCTGTACGGGCCCGCCGGCTCGCGCTGCTGCGTCCTGAACGGCGCCGCCGCCCGCACCTGCCAAGTCGGCGACGAGGTCATCATCGCCTCGGCGAGCTACGGCGGCGTCGACGACGTGATCGCCCACAAGCCGCGCGTGCTGATCTTCGGCGACGGCAACGCCGTGGTCGACCGGGTCGTCTACGACGTGTTCCGCGACGACGAGGGCCGGCTCGACATGCGCATCCTCGAAGCGGAGACGGGCGCCGAGGAGCCGCCGCGGGTGGCGACCCACATCCGCGTGGCGTGAGCGTCGCGCCCCCTCGGGACGGAGGAGGGAAGCGGCGCCGCCCGCCGCGGCGCGGCCTCAGGTGGCGGGGAGCGCCCGCGGCGCCGGGCGCCGCTGATGCCGGACCAGCGACAGGGCCAGCCCCGACAGGGTCAGCAGGTCGCAGGTGAGCCCGAAGACCGAGCCGACGAGGCCGCTGTGGACGGCCCAGCACAGGCTGGCGCCGAGGAAGAGGCGCCGCATGCCCTGCGGATCGCCCTGGAGGCGGGCAGCCGTCGCCAGGAGGGCGCCGAGCCCGGCGCAGGCCGACGGCCAGCCGGACCAGGTCGCGAGCGTCGTCCCGGCGGCGACCAGCGTCGTCGCGGCGAAGAGCGGTGCCACCCAGGCGGCACGGCCCGCGGGCCCGATCGCCTGCGCCGAGACGAGGTTCTGCAGCAGGGCGATGGCGCACATCGCCGTGCCGGTGAGCGCGCCGAGATGCAGGTAGTGCAGGCCGAAGGCGGCGGCGCATCCGGCCGAGGCGAGAAGCATCCCGCGCCGATGCGGCAGGATCCCGGCGGCGAAGCCGAGCAGCAGGCCGAGGGTTCCGAAGAGGTCGAGATGCGGCTTCGCCGCGGCCCATCCGCTCAGGGCCAACGTCATCAGGGTCATGGTCCGCGCCCGGTCGGCGCGGAAGCGCGCCGCACTGGCGGCAGGCGCTAGGTCGTCATGGTAACCGGTCGGTTAACGGCCATTTCGGGTGCCCGCCCCCGTCGCTGCGGCGCAACCGCAGATCACCGCGTGGGGCGGTGCGGGCGGGACCCTCCGACGGGGGCCGGAAGCCTCTACGCCGTGCCGGCGGCTCGGGCCGCCGCGCCGACCGCCCGGTCGCGCCCGGCGCCCATCCCGGCGACGCCCGCCGCCGCGATGATCGTCGCGAACAGGGCGGCCGGGAGGACCCAGCCGTCGGTGGCGTCGTGGGCGAGGCCGAAGCCGAGGGGGCCGAGCGAGGCGAAGACGTAGCCGATCCCCTGCGCCATCGCCGAGAGGGCGCCGGCCGAGGCGGCGTCGCGGGTGCGCAGGACGAGGAGGCTCAAGCCCAGCCCGAAGCAGCCGCCGATGCCGAGGCCGAGGAGCCCGGAGGCGGGGAACCGCAGGCTCTCCGGGCCGAAGGCGAGGACGAGGAAGCCGGTCAGCGTCGCGGCCAGCACCGCGACGATCCAGCCGCGCTGGTCGCGCACGCGCGCGGCCAGCATCGCCACGACGAGGGCGCCCGGCGCCTGATGCAGCGTCACCACCGAGGCGACGAGGCCGGCATCCAGCGCCGGGAGCCCGCGCCCCTGCAGGATCGCCGGCAGCCAGCCGAACAGCACGTAGGCGAGCGAGGATTGCAGGCCCATGAAGGCGGTGACCTGCCAGGCCAGCGGATCGCGCAGGAGCCGGCCCGGCGCGGCCGCCGACGACCGCTCCGGCACGGCCCGGCTCAACGGTGCCCAGGCGAGGGCGGCGACGACCGCGGGCAGCGCCCAGACCGCGAGCGCCAGCGGCCAGCCCCGGCCGATCGCCTGCTCCAGCGGCACCGCGAGGCCGGCGCCGGCGGCGGCCCCGAGGCAGAGCGTCATGGTGTAGAGCCCGGTCATCGCCCCGGCGCGGCCGGGGAAGTCGCGCTTGACCACGGCCGGCAGCAGCACGTTGGCGAGCCCGATGCCGAAGGCGGCGACCGCGGTACCGGCGAACAGCGCCGCGACACCGCCGAGGCCGCGCAGGGCCAGGCCGGCCGCGACCACGACGATGCCGAGGAGCACGCCGCGGTCGGCGCCGAGCCGTCGCAGGATCAGCGGCGTCAGCGCGCAGGCGAGGCCGAGGCAGAGGACGGGGAGGGTGGTCAGCACCGCAGCCCCCGCCGCGGAGAGACCCGTCGCCGCGCGGATGGACGAGAGCAGCGGCCCGACGGTGCTCAGCGCCGGGCGCAGGTTGAACGCCACCGCCATCAGGCCGCAGGTCAGCAGGAGGGGCGGGATGCGCCGCGCCGCTCTCACGCGAGCCGCCGGGCCCGGAGGGCGCCCGCGAGGCAGGCGGCGAGCATCGCCGCGAAGGGCCAGTCGCCGGCCCGGCCGTAGAGGGTGCCGCCGAGGATGCGGACGGGTAGGTCGGCATCGAGCACCGCCTCCTGCTCGATCGGCAGCTGCGCGACGACGCGCCCGTGCGCGTCGATCACCGCCGAGATCCCGGTGTTGGCGTCGCGCACCAGCGGCAGGCCCTCCTCGACGGCGCGCAGGCGGGCCTGCGCCAGGTGCTGGCGCGGGCCAGGCGTGTCGCCGAACCAGGCGTCGTTGGTCACGTTCAGGATCAGGCCGGGGGGCCGATCGGCGGCGGTGGCGCCGGCCGGCAGGATCGCGCCGGGGAAGATCGCCTCGTAGCAGATCGTCGCCGCCACCGGCGGCAGGCCCGGCACGTTGAGGATGCGCTGGCCGGCGAGCGTCCCGGCCGAGAAGCCGCCCGGCACGGCCACGAACTGGCGCAGGCCTACCGCCCGCAGGGCCGCGTCGAGGGGCGCGGGCAGGTACTCGCCGAACGGCACGAGGTGGACCTTGTCGTAGCTGTCGACGATGCGGCCGCCGGGCTCGATCGCCATGATCGCGTTGAAGTAGCGCAGGCGCTCGCCGGGCAGCGGCTCCTCGGCGCGGGCCGCGCCGGTGATCAGGTGCTGGCCGGGCTCCAGCCCGGCGCCGACCTGCGCCATCGCCGCGGGATCGCGCTGGATCAGGAACGGGAAGGCCGATTCCGGCCAGAGGATGTGCGTCGGCGCCGCCTCGCCGGCCTCCGGCGGGCGCCGGCTCAGCTCGACGTAGCGGTCGACGATGTCCTGCCGGTTCTCGGGGCGGAACTTCGCGTCCTGGGGCAGGTTCGGCTGCACCAGCCGCAGGCGCACCCCGGCGACGGTGGGGTCGGGATCGGGCCCGACCCGCTCCGCGCCGTGGAGCGCCATGGCGGCCAGCACGATCGCGGCGGCGGCCGTCGGGCCGAGGCGGCTGCGCGGATGCGAGCCGGTGGCGAGCGTCGCCGGCGCGGCGCAGACGAGGACGGCGAGCAGCGTCAGGCCGTAGAGCCCGACGAGGGAGGCCGACTGCATCAGCCAGAGGTTCTGGCCGAGCGCCATGCCGAGGGTGTTCCAGGGGAAGCCGGTGAAGACGTGCCCGCGCACCCACTCGGCGCCCGCCAGCCCGAAGGCGAGGCCGGCGATGCGCGCCGGGCCGCGGACCCAGAGCAGGCCGGCGACGGCGAAGCCCGCGGCGTAGAACAGCCCGAGCGCCAGCGGCAGGCCGACGACGCCGAGCGGCAGCGCCCACAGGAACTCGTCGGCCTCCACGAGGAAGGCCGAGCCGAGCCACCACAGCCCGGCGAACAGGTAGCCGAAGCCCCAGGCCCAGCCGACCAGCGCGCAGGGGCGGAGCCGGGCGGCGACCGTGCTGCGCGAGCCCGCCGCCCCGTCCACCAGCCAGACCGCGACGACGAGGGACACGGCCAGCGCGGGCAGGAGGCCGAAGGGCGGCATCGCCAGCGCGCCGACGCTGCCGGCGAGGAAGCTCAGGGCGAGCCGGCGCCAGCCGCGCAACAGCATGACGCCGTTGGCCAGGCGCGCGGCCGCGCCGCCCGGCAGCGTGGCTGCTGGGGGCGCTTCGGGAGCCGGCGTCACGGTGCGGGCGTCTCGATCGCGTTGACGGCAGGGGGCGCGGCGGGCGGGGGCAGGGCGAGCGGCACGGCGGAGGCCGCGATGCGGGCGGGCCCGCGTTGGAAGCGCAGGCGCTTGAGGCGGCGCGGGTCGGCGTCGAGCACCTCGAACTCGAGGTCGCCGGGGCCGGCGATGAGCTCGCCGCGCGAGGGCACGCGGCCGGCCAGCGTCACGATCATGCCGCCGATCGTGTCGATCTCCTCGGCCATCTCGCCCACCGCCGCGACGAGGTCGACGCCGGTGGCCTCGGAGACCTCCGCCAGCGGCGCACGGGCATCGGCCACGAACACCTCGGCCTCGCCCTCGAGGCGCTGGACGAGGCGGCCCTCGACCACGTCGTGCTCGTCCTCGATGTCGCCGACCACCATCTCGATCAGGTCCTCGATCGAGATCAGCCCGTCGGTGCCGCCGTACTCGTCGATGACGAGCGCCATGTGGGTGCGGGTCGCCTGCATCCGCACCAGCAGGTCGATCGCCGGCATCGAGGGCGGCACGAACAGCACCGGCCGCTGGATGCGGGTGGAGGCGAGCGTCGCGGTGAGGTCGACGTTGCCGAGGTTGAGCGTGCGCAGGGCGCGGGCGGGCGCCCGGCGCACCCGCGGGGCGGGCTTCTGCGCGTCCTTCAGCGCATCCTTGGCCGCCTCGGCCTCGGCGGGGGCGGGCGTCGCGCCGTTGGCTGCGGCCGCGGCGCTGCGGCGCGGGGCGGCCTCGGCCCGCGCGGCGATGTGGTCCACGAAGTCGCGGATGTGGACCATGCCGCGCGGGTCGTCGAGCGTCTCGCCGTAGACCGGCAGGCGGGAATGGCCGGCGGTGCGGAACAGCTTCAGCAGGTCGCCGAGGCTGGTCTCGACCGAGACCGCGACGATGTCGGCCCGCGGGATCATCACGTCGTCGACGCGCACCTTGTGCAGCCCGAGGACGTTCTTAAGCATGGCGCGCTCGAGCGGCGAGAACGCGTTCTCGCCCGAATCGGGCTCGGCCAGGGCCTCTTCGATGTCGCCGCGCAGCGAATCGCGCGGTTTCAGGTGCAGCACCTGGAGGAGGCGGTCGTACCAGGGCTCGCGCGCACCCGATTCCGCCTCGTTGGAACTGAGCGCGGCCTGGGCCGCGCCGCGACTTCGATCGTGGGTCATGTCTCTCGTGTCTGGGATCGGTTGGGACGTCGTCGCTCAGCCGGCCGCGGAGTCCGCGTAAGGGTCGGGCACGCCGAGGGTCGCGAGCGCCGCGACCTCCAGGGCCTCCATGGCCTCCGCGTCCGCGTCGCCGGTCTCGTGGTCCTGACCGAGCAGGTGGAGGGTGCCATGAACCAGGAGATGCGCGAGGTGGTGGACGAGCGGCTTCGACTGCTCGGCACTTTCGCGCACCAACGTGTCGTACGCAAGAACGACGTCGCCGAGCGGCACCGCGACGCCGGCATGGGCGGGCTGCGGCGAGGACGGAAACGACAGCACGTTGGTGGGCCGGTCCTTGCCCCGCCAGGTCCGGTTGAGCGCCTGCACGGTCGCGTCGTCGGCGAGCAGGACGCTGACCTCGACCGGGCCGGCGGGCGGCTCGGGGGCCGCGGCGAGCCCGGCCTCGACGGCGCGAATCACGAAGGCTTCGAGGTCAGGGACCGCGCCGCTCCAGCGTTCGTCCTCAATCGCCACCTCGACCACCATGTCGATCGCGTGCCCCATCACGCGAGCGGCCGCCGCCGCGGGTTCGGGTTGCGGTCGGCATCCGCCTCGCCGTGGGCTGCGCCCTCGTAGGCGGTGACGATGCGGCGCACGAGGTCGTGGCGGACCACGTCCTTGTCCCGGAAGGTGATGCGGCCGATGCCCTCGACGCCGTCGAGCACCCGCACCGCCTCGACCAGCCCCGACTTCTGCCCCGACGGCAGGTCGACCTGGGAGGGATCGCCGGTGACGATCATCCGCGAGTTCTCGCCGAGCCGGGTCAGGAACATCTTCATCTGCATCGAGGTGGTGTTCTGCGCCTCGTCCAGCAGCACGATCGCATTGGTGAGCGTGCGCCCGCGCATGAAGGCCAGCGGCGCGATCTCGATCACCCCGGTCTGCAGGCCGCGGTCGACGTGGCGCGCCTCCATGAAGTCGTAGAGCGCGTCGTAGATCGGGCGCAGGTACGGGTCGACCTTGTCGCGCATGTCGCCGGGGAGGAAGCCGAGGCGCTCGCCGGCCTCGACCGCCGGGCGCGAGAGGATCAGCCGCTCGGCGTGGCCCTGCTCCAGCAGCGAGACCGCGTGGCCGACGGCGAGCCAGGTCTTGCCGGTGCCGGCCGGACCCTCGGCGAAGACGAGCTCGTTGGCGCGCAGGGCCTTGATGTAGGCGTCCTGTGCGGCGTTCCGGGCCCGGACCGCGCCGCGCTTGCGCGTGGCGATCTGCTCGAAATGCGGCCGGTCCGGCTCGGCGGCGATGGCGGCCGCCGGGAACAGCTGGCCCTGGACGGTGGCCTCCTGGATCGCGCCGTCGACGTCGCCGAGCGTCAGGGCGCTGCCGCCGGTCCGCACGCGGGCGTAGAGCTTCTCGAACACCCGGCGGGCACGCTCGGTCGCGTCCGGCGAGCCCTTGAGCACGACGTGGTTGCCCAGCGCGGTGGCCGTCACCTCCAGCCGGCGCTCGATATGCGCGACGTTCTGGTCGTACTGGCCGAAGACGAGGCTCGCGAGGCGGTTGTCGTCGAAGGTCAGCGAGACCTCGACCGGCTCGTCGTGGCCGAAGCCCGGGCCGAGCGGCCGCGCGGCGGGCCCGCGCCCGCGCAAGGGGCCGCTGCGCCCGGCCGTTCCGTCGAATGACGCCACGAACACTCCCTTCATCGCCCGGCCCGCCGCCCTACGCGGCCGCCGCGGCCTCGATCGCCGCGCCGAACAGGCTGTTGGTCCCCGCCTCGACGATGCGCACGGGCACGACCTGCCCGATACGGGAGGTGGGGGCGTCGAACTGAACGGCGAGCAGGTGCGGCGTCTTGCCCGCGACCTGGCCGGGCCTGCGGCCGGCCTTCTCGACCAGGACCTCGACCACCTGCCCCACCGCCGCGCGCTGGAACGCGTGGCGCTGCGCGTCGAGCAGCGCCTGCAGCGCGTGCAGGCGGCCGGTCATCACGTCCTCCGGGACCGCGTCGCTGCGCTCGGCGGCCGGCGTGCCGGGGCGCGGGCTGTACTTGAAGGAATAGGCGCTCTCGAACCCGATGTCGGAGACGAGCCGCATCGTGTCGGCGAACTCGGCGTCGGTCTCGCCGGGAAAGCCGACGATGAAGTCCGAGGACAGGGCGATGTCGGGGCGGGCCCTGCGGACGCGGTCGATGATCCGCCGGTAGGCGTCGCCGGTGTGGCGCCGGTTCATCGCGGACAGGATCCGGTCGGAGCCCGACTGCACCGGAAGGTGCAGGTAGGGCATCAGCGCCGGGATCTCGGCATGGGCCGCGATCAGGTCGTCGCCCATGTCGTTGGGGTGGCTCGTGGTGTAGCGGATCCGCGCGATGCCCGGCACGCGCGCCACCGCGCGGATCAGGTCGGCCAGCGTCGCCGCGCCGCCGTCGGCCCCGAGCCCGTGATAGGCGTTCACGTTCTGGCCGACGAGGCCGATCTCGCGGACCCCGCCGGCGGCGAGCTTCTCCGCCTCCGCGACGACGGCGGCGACGGAACGCGAGACCTCGGCGCCGCGGGTGTAGGGCACCACGCAGAACGCGCAGAACTTGTCGCAGCCCTCCTGCACCGTGAGGAAGGCGGAGACGCCCGCGGTGCGGCGCGCCGGCAGGTGGTCGAACTTGTCCTCGACGGGGAATTCGGTGTCGACCACGCGCCTGGCATGCGAGCGGGCGAGCAGGTCCGGCAGCCGATGGTAGCTCTGCGGCCCGACGACCACGTCCACCACGGGCGCGCGGTGCAGGATCTCGGAGCCTTCCGCCTGCGCGACGCAGCCGGCGACGACGATGCGGGTGTCGCGGCCTTCGAGCTTCCGCGCGTCCTTGAGCACGCGCAGCCGGCCGAGCTCGGAATAGACCTTCTCGGCCGCCTTCTCGCGGATGTGGCAGGTGTTGAGCACCACCACGTCCGCCTCCTCGACGGCGTCGGTGGCGGAGAACCCCTGCTCGGCCAGGACGTCCGCCATGCGGGCGGCGTCGTAGGCGTTCATCTGGCAGCCGTAGGATTTGACGAAGGCTTTTTTCGACACCGCGTCGGGTCCCGGGTTCCTTGGGATACGGCGCGCGAATATCTCTGCGGCCGAGGCGGCACGCCTCTATCATAGATCCGGCCCGCCGTCGCGACCCGGTCCGAGCGCTTGCCAATTCGTATCCTATAGAATACGAACATTTAGGATTCCGGCCCGACGCACGGCTGATTTCGATGCTTGGCTCGGCGCCTTGCGGGATCCGCGTGCCAAGGCGCGGATCGCGATCCGGATCGACCGTCTCGCTCTGGGCAATGCCGGCGATGCGAAGCCGGTCGGCTCCGGGGTGAGCGAGATGCGCATCGATTACGGACCTGGCTACCGACTGTACTTCATCCGTCGCGGCGAAGCCCTGATCGTTCTGCTCTGCGGCGGAGACAAGGGCAGCCAGCAACGGGATATCGTGCGGGCCAGGGCGCTGGCCGCAGATCTGAAGGATGGAGACGGCGGATGACCGAGACGCAGCCCTACGATTCGGCAGACTATCTCGAGACCGACGAGGCGCTGGCGGAATACCTCACCGCGGCCTTCGAGGAAGGAGACACGGCGCTCTTCCGCCACGCGCTCGGCGTCGCCGCCCGCGCCCGCGGCATGACGCGGATCGCCCGCACCTCCGGCCTGTCGCGCGAGAGCCTGTACAAGGCCCTCTCCGAGGAGGGCAATCCGAGCCTCGATACGACGGTGCGCGTCCTGAGGGCGATGAACCTGCGGCTGACGGCGACCGTGCCGCACGCGCCCGAACCGGCCTGACGGGATTCAGGCCGCCGCCGTGCCGTCCGTGAGGCCCGGCAGCGGCCGGGCGGGCGCGTGGCCCGGCACCCCCGCGTGGCCCTGCATCGCCCCCGTGCCCTTCATCGCGGCGCGGACGGCGGCCTCCGCCTGGGCCGTGACGGCCTTGCGGTCGGTGCCGGCCTCGAAGGCGATCGGCTGGCCCCAGACCACGTGGACGTCGATCGGCCCGCGCTCGAAGAACAGGGCGAGATGGGGGGCGAGGTCCATGTCGCCGTACCACGCGATCTCGGGGCGCTCGGCCCGGCCCACGGGCAGGCCGTTGCGGCGCGGATAGGTGATCGCCAGGGGCTGCAGGCGGATGCGGTCGAGGCCGCCGTCGGCCCCTCGCGCCTGGATCGCGGCCCGCGCCGCGCCGACGAGCGAGGAGCGGAACGGCAGCAGGCGGGTGCCGTCGCCGGTGGTGCCCTCGGCGAACAGCACCACGAGCTCGCCCCGCGCCAGCCGGTCGCCGATCGCGGCGTTGACGGTCGCGGTCGCGCCGCGCCGCGCCCGGTCGATGAACACCGTGCGCTGGAGGGCGGCGAGCGTGCCGATCACCGGCCAGCCGGCGATCTCGGACTTCGCCACGAAGGAGAGCGGCCGCAGCGAGCCGACGGCGATGATGTCGAGCCAGGAGACGTGGTTGGCGAGCACCAGCGCGGCCTCGCCGGGGCGGGGCGGGGTGCCGCTCTGCGTCACGCGCACCGAGAACAGGGCCAGGAACACCCGGTGGAACAGCGCCGGCGCGAGGCCCCATCCGCGGCGCTCGCCGAAGCGCAGGGCCAGCCAGTGCGGACCGGCGAGCAGCGCGAAGGCCAGCGCGCAGACGACCAGGCGCAGGGCCACCCCGACGCGCGTCACCGGGCGCTCACGTCAGGTCGGCGCGCATGGTGAGCGCGGTCGCGCGGCTGCCGTCGGCCTGCGCGTAGTAGCCGGTCCGCGTGCCCACCCGGGTGAACCCGTGCCGGGCGTAGAGCTTGAGCGCGGGCGCATTGCCCTCGTCGACCTCCAGGTGGACCTGCGCGACGCCGATCAGCGCCAGGTGCCCGAGATGCTCGCGCAGCAGCCGATGGCTCAGGCCGCCGCCGCGGGCGGAGGGCGCCAGCACGACGGTGAGGATCTCGGCCTCGTCGGCGACCTTGCGGGACAGGATGAAGCCCTGCATCGCGCCGGCCCGCCACAGGGCGTGCCCCTGCGTCGCGCGCTCGCACAGCATCCGCTCGAACTCGTGCGCGTCCCAGGGCCGCGCGAAGGCGGTGGCGTGGAGCCGGGCGAGCGTGCGCGCCTGGTCGGCCTCGCGCAAGGGCGCGACGTAGGGCTCGGGGCCCCAGGCCTCCCACCAGGCGAGCCACCATTCCAGCGGCCAGAAGGGCGAGACCGGGCGGCTCATGCCTGTGGCCCTCGATGCCGCCGCATCGCGGGCGATCCGCCGCATCGGCGGCGCGCCTTCGCGCTTGCCGGCGGCCGAAGGCCGCTGGAACGGTCCGAGCGATGAGGCTTGCGTGTCATCGGCGGGCGATCCGCGCGTGGTCCTGCGGCTGGGCGTCGGCCCCGCGCAGGTACATCGGCCGGGGCAGGGCCTGGGCCGGGTCGGCGACCAGGCCGAGCGAGGCGACCCAGGCGATGTCGGGCCCGCCGGCGCCCGCGACGTCGACCGCGATCCCGCGGGCCCGGAGCACGGCCGCCAGGAGGGCGGCACCGGAGCCGACGAGGGTGACGGGGCCGGCCCCGAGCCGGTCGGCGGCCTCCTCGAGGCGCAGGTGCGTCGGCGGCACGACGATGCCGTCGCCCGCGCTCATCGCCTGGAGGTAGACCGCACCGTGGCGGGCATCGATCGCGGCGGCGATCAGGCCGTCGCCGTTCAGCGCCAGCTGCGGCGCCAGCAGCGCCGAGAGGGTGGTGACCCCGACCACGGGAATGCCGGCGGCGAGGCCGACGGCGCGGGCCGCCGACAGGCCGACGCGCAGGCCGGTGTAGCTGCCGGGGCCGACGGTGACGGCGACGCGGGACAGGCCCTCGAACCCGGCTGCGAACCGGGCCATCACCCGCTCGACCAGCGGCAGCAGCGCCTCGGCGTGGCCGCGGGCGAGCGTCATGGATTCCTGCGCGAGCAGATCGACGGACCCGTCGGCCGCCTCGGTCGCGACGCAGGCCGAGCAGAGCTCGAGTGCCGTGTCGATGGCCAGGATATGCACGCCCACTCCCGTTCGCCGGGGCTTCGCTCCCGTCCGCCCTCTGAAGGAAGCCGCGAGCCTAAGCCAAAACGGCCGCGCCCGTCAGTGCGGGGCGGCCGTCGGCGCGCGGTTCGGGAGAAGGTGTTGCAAAGGCGCTTCGGGTGCCGGCTGGGCGCGCACCCGAAGCGCCGCGATTTCGAAGCGCCGGTCTCAGACCGCCTGGACTTCCCGGATCTCGGGCAGGAAGTGCTTGAACAGGTTCTGCACGCCGTGCCGGAGCGTCGCGGTCGAGGACGGGCAGCCGGAGCAGGCGCCCTTCATCTCCAGGTAGACGACGCCTTCCTTGTAGCCGCGGAAGGTGATGTCGCCGCCGTCGCCCGCCACCGCCGGGCGCACGCGGGTCTCGAGCAGGTCCTTGATCGTCACCACGGTGTCGTGGTCGGCGGCGTCGTAAAATTCCTCGGCGTCGTCGTCGGCCTGCGCGGAGCCTTCCGCCATCACCGGCGCGCCGGACTGGAAGTGCTCCATGATCGCGCCCAGAAGGGCCGGCTTGACCTGCGGCCACTCGTCGACGCCGTCGGCCTTGGTCACCGAGATGAAGTCGTGGCCGAAATACACGCCGGCGACGCCGGGCACGTCGAACAGGCGCTGCGCCAGGGGCGAGCGGGCGGCGCCGTCCGCGTCCTTGGCCTCGAAGGTGCCCTCCTGCAGCACCACCCGACCGGGCAGGAACTTCAAGGTGGCGGGGTTCGGGGTCGCTTCGGTCTGGATGAACATGTCTGACAGGATCCTCGTCCGCTGCGCCGGTTCAAGGCCGGCCGGGAACGGCGCGTCTCGCGCCATCCTCCATGTGGACCGCGGACCGGATTTTCTCAACCGGGGCGGGCAATCGACGGGCCCCGCCGGCAATGGGCAATCGCCGCCGGCAATCGACGGGCGCGGCCGGCAATCGACAAGCGCGTGGGCTTGGTGTATCGCGGCGCCAACTCAAAACAGGATGCCGAAATCCTGACGCCCGCAAGCCCATCCGGGGCAGCGCGGCGCGACGGCCGGAGCTATTCATGAACATCATCCAGCAGCTCGAGCAGGAAGAAGTCGCTCGACTGAACAAGACCATCCCCGACTTCCAGCCCGGCGACACGGTGATCGTGAACGTCAAGGTCAAGGAAGGCGAGCGCACCCGCGTCCAGGCCTACGAGGGCGTGGTGATCGCGCGCTCCGGCGGCGGCCTCAACGAGAGCTTCACCGTCCGCAAGATCTCCTACGGCGAGGGCGTCGAGCGCCTGTTCCCGGTCCACGGCCCGCTGATCGATTCGATCAAGGTGGTGCGCCGCGGCAAGGTACGCCGGGCCAAGCTGTACTACCTGCGCGACCGCCGCGGTAAGTCCGCCCGCATCGCCGAGCGCACCGACAAGAACAAGGGCAAGGCGAAGGCCGCGCCGGCCGCCGCCGAGTAGTCCGCGCCTCCCCGTACGGGGAGCGGACGCGACGAGAAAAGCCCGCCGCGATCCGATCGCGGCGGGCTTTTCGTTGCCGGGGTTGCGTGCCGGCCGAGGCGCTCAGGCGGTGCGCAGGGCCCGGCGCTTGCTCGAGGCGGTCACCTGCATCAGCCCGACCATCACCAGGATCGTGCCGACGTAGACGATGCCCTGGAGCGCGGTCGGGCGGTCGGTGTAGCCGACGAGCGCGTGCAGCACGCGGCCCGGCCAGCCGTTCTCCGGGATCAGGCCGGACGAGTTCCACAGGATCTGGTCGAGCCCGGTGACGATGCCGGCGTTCGACAGGAACTGCGCCGCCTGCGCCGCGAGGCCGGCGGCGAGGAAGATGATCAGCGCGCTCGTCACCGAGAACACGTAGCGGCTCGGGATCGCGGCGAGGCCGAAATAGCTGATGCCCGAGAGCAGGGCGCCTGCGCCGACGCCGGCGAGCGCCCCGGCCTGCAGGTCGGCCCCCGACGCCCCCGAGGCGACGAGGCCGTAGAGGAACAGCACCAGCTCCGCGCCCTCGCGCAGGATCGCCGCGCCGACGACCAGCGCCAGCGCCGCCGCGGTGCGCTGCCCGGAGCGGACGGCCTCGCCCGCCGCCCGCAGCTCGCCCGCGAGCTCGCGCCCGTGGGCCGCCATCCAGGTGTTGTGCCAGACCAGCATCAGCACGGCGACGATGAGCACGGCGGCGTTGAGCAGGTCCTGCCCCGCGCCCTCGAACGCGTCCGAGATCTTCTCGGCGAACAGCGCGACGAGGGCGGCGCCGGCCAGGCCCCCGACGATGCCGAGCGCGACCCAGCGGCCGCGCCCGGGAATGCCGCGGGTGGCCGCCAGCACGATCGAGATGATGAGGCCCGCCTCGATGACCTCGCGGAAGGCGATGACGAAGGCTCCGATCATGCGGATATCCCGGCTTTCGCGTTGATGGGGCGCTCGCGCGCTACCAGATCCAGAACAGAAGCGCCCAGTTCGCCACCGCGAGGCCCGCGGCGGCACCGATGCACAGGGTGGTGGCGACCCGGCGCGGGCCGCCGGCCGACAGGCCGGCGATCCGCCAGGCCAGCCAGAGGCTCCACAGGCTGGCCCCGCCGAGGAGGCCGGCGCGGACCTCGTCGACGTAGGGCAGGACGAAGCCCTCGCCGCGCAGGAAGGTGACCGTGAGCGCCGAGAGGCCGAGGAAGACGCCGCAGCCGGCGATCGGGATCAGCGCCTGCGTCAGGTGGTGGAAGCGGGCGGTGGACCACGGCCCGCCCGCGCGGGTCGCGAGCGCGACCAGGCCGGTCAGCGCGAGCCCGATGCCGAGGCAGGCGGCGGCGATGTAGGCGAGCAGCATCGCGCCGTCGAGGAGGGTGAGCACGTCGTTGTGCTCGGGGTAGTTCGTCAGCACGAACCACGGCGCCGAGGTCTCCAGCGGCCAGGTGACGCCGCGCTCGATCAGCCAGGTGGCGAGCCACTGCTTGCCGTCGATGTACCAGGGGCTCGACGACCACTGGAACGCGCCGACGGCGAGGCCCATCATGCCGAACAGGATCAGCACGGTCTGGTCGAGGGAGGGCTCGTCGCCGGCCACGTGGACGATCTCGTGGTTGGGCGAGCGGCGGGCCAGCCGCACGGCGCCGCGATAGCCGCTGCAGCGCCCGCACATGTGGCAGGCGCCCGAGCCGCGCATGGTCTTCACCGCCACGAGGGGCGCGCAGTTGAAGCCTTGCCCCGGCTTCGGCTTCGGCGAGGCGCTCCAGGCGGCGCCGTCGACCTGGAAGCTCACCGGCGCGAGCTTGGAGAGCACCGCGAACACGCCGTTGACCGGGCAGAGGTAGCGGCACCACACCCGCTTGTTGCGCCCGTACACGGCGCCGACGAGGATCGCCGCCACGGTCGAGCCGCCGAGCACGGCGAGCACCGGCTTCGGGTAGCCGTAGACGCTGACCATCTGGCCGTAGACCGTGGTGCCGGCGAACGCCAGGAACGGCCACCCGCCCCAGGTGATCCAGCGCGGCACGGCGCGGCCGAGGCTCCACCGGCTGGCGAACTCGGTGAGCGTGCCTTCGGGGCACAGCACCCCGCACCAGGCGCGCCCGGCGATGACCATGCTGAGCAGCACGAACGGCCACCAGATGCCCCAGAACGCGAATTGCGCCGCCAGCGTCAGGTTCGACCAGAGATGGGCGCCGCGGTCGGGCAGCGGCAGGAAGGCAGGCACGGCCACGAGCACGACGTAGATGCCGACCACCGCCCACTGGATGGTGCGCAGCACGCCGCCGTGCCGGCGGAGCCAGTCGCCGAAGTCGGCGAGGCGTCCGTCGATCCAGGCCTCCCGGCCGGGGCTGAGGGTCACGCCGGCCACCGGCTACTTCGCCACCGCGTCCTTGGCCACCAGCGTCGCCTTCGCCTCCGGATGGAAGTCGTCGAAGACGTCGTAGCTGCCAGGATCGAGGGTGCGGAAGATGATCGACGAGGTCGAGCCGGCGGCGAGCGCCTTCTCGCGCTTCAACTCGAGGCTCTCGAACTCCACCGGCGAGGTTCCGGTGTTCGAGATCTCCAGCTTGAAGCGGGTCTTGGCCGGAACCTCGATGATCGCGGGCAGGATCACGCCGTCCTTCATCTCGACCTTGATCACGGGCATGTCGTCGGCGCGCGCGGCCCGAGGCGCCAGGAGAAGCGGCGCCAGGAGAAGCGGTGCGAGGGCGAGCAGCGCCCAGCGGGCGGGAAGACCGGTCGCGGCCCGCATCCTCAGTACGCGCCCTTCTTGCCGATGCCGGCGAAGGTGAAGTCCTGGGTGATGTCGAACGGCTTGAACCACTCGGCCACCCCGGTCTCCTTGTCGACGTGGCGGCCAAAATGGGCGTGCGGGCCGGGGGGCGCCACGGTGAGCTTGAGGCGGTAGCGGCCCGGCCCGAACAGCTTGACGTTGTCGCCGTAATGCGGGCCGTCGTTGGCGACCATGCCCATCAGCGGCCCCGAGACCTTCTGGTCAGTGGGCTTGTCGCCGTCGAGCTTCACCACCTCGAAGGTCACGGTCAGCGACGGCACGAAGTCGCCCTCGGCGAAGCCGTTGCGGTTGTCCTTGGCGGCGCGGATGTCGGCCTCGAGGTGCAGGTCGGACTGCGCCGCCGCGCGCATCATGTCGGGCGGGTCCATCTCGATCGGCTGCAGGTACACCGCCGCGACCTCGAGACCGTTCTGGGTCACGTGGGGCCCGACGGGGATCTCCTTGGCGACCGCGGAGGCGGTGAGGCCGGCCAGGCCGGCGAGCAGGGGGAGGGTGAGACGGAGCGCGCGCATGGGATGCATCGCATACCCGGCCGCGCTGAAATTGGAAGAGGCTTGTTCGTCACATGCTCAAATCATAATCGTTCCAAACTGGGAACTATAAAGTCCAGGTTGGTAAAAATCAGCCGGCTTGAAAGATGAATCATAGATCTCGGAAGCTCGAACTCCGGCGAGTGCCTGCCCCGCCGGAGGTCTCGACTTAGAAATGCCCTGCGAGCAGCACGACGCCGGAGGCGACCACCGCGCCGCCGAGCATGGGAGCCATGACCGTACGGCGGGTGCCGGCCGCGATCGCCAGGCCAAGGCCGAGGCCGGCGGCGTGGAGCAGGGCGGTGCCGGCGAGGAACCCGAGGCCGTAGACGAGGCCGGAGGCGGTCTCGGGCATCTCCGCGCCGTGGGCATAGCCGTGGAACGTGGCAAAGCCGCCGACGAGGGCGCCGAGCGCGGCGACCGGAAGCCGGAGGCCGAACGCGGCCGCGAGGCCGAAGGCGACCACCGACAGGGCGATCCCGGTCTCGGCCACCGGCAGGCCGAGGCCGGAGACCTCGACGCCCGCCATGCCGAGCCCGGCGCCCGCCGCCATCAGCGCCAGGAAGGCCGCGGGCAGCGCCCACAGGGCCCGGCCGCCGCGCAGGGCCGCCAGCAGCCCGACCGCGACCATGGCGAGGACGTGGTCGGCTCCGCTCACCGGGTGCAGGAAGCCGTGCACGAGGCCCGCGGCCTCGCCGTGGCCGGGATGGGCGAGCGCCGCCTGCGGCAGCAGGACGAGGGCGGGAAGAGCGAGGGCGGCGAGACGCTTCATGGGGTGTCCTGACGGTCTGGTCGGGTCGATCATCGGATGGATAGGCGGCGGGCGCCAGGGGTCACCGACACCCTGGCAAAAATCACTCCATCGTCGGGGCGAGGGTCTTCACCCCCGGGACGTCCTCCCCGAGCCAGGCCGCGTTCTTGGCGGTGCCGTCGAAGGTCGCGCTGGTCTTGAACAGCTCGTACTTGCCTTCGAGCGCGTAGGGGCGGCTGCGCCCGAGCAGCTCGGCGACCGCCGCCTTGTCCATCGGCCGGAAGGTCTTCACCGCCTCGAACGCCTGGTCGAGGTCGCGCTGGCTCTGGATGCCGGTGATCAGCACCGAGACCGGCAGGTTGAGGCCGAAATGCAGGTACTCGATCGGCTTGATCGGCGCGTCGCTCTTCAGAATGACGCCGTCGCCGAAGGTCTTCATGCCGAGCGCGGCGATGCCGTTCTGCACGAGGTAGGGCAGGACGAGGTGGCCGAACGAGCGGAAATGCGCGTCCATGACGTTGAGCGGCATCTGCACCGAATCGAACTGGAACCCGCGCTCGTGGGCGACCTCCAGCATCTGCAGATGGATGCGCGGGTCCTTGTGCCCGGTGAAGCCGATGTAGCGCAGCTTGCCCGCCTTCTTCGCCTCGACGAAGGCCTCCATCGCGCCGCCCTCGGCGAAGACCCGGTCCGGGTCGTCGTAGCGCAGGATCTCGTGGTGCTGGACGAGGTCGATTCGGTCGGTGCGCAGGCGGTGCAGCGAGGCGTCGATCTGCTTCGTCGCCTCCTCCTTGGTGCGCCCGTCCATCTTGGACATTAGGAACACCTTGTCGCGCCGGCTGCCTTCCTGCAGCGCCGCGCCCATGCGCAGCTCGGAGCGGCCCTCGTTGTAGTCCCAGCAATTGTCCATGAAGGTGATGCCGCGCTCGATCCCCTGGTGGATCAGCCGCGTCGCCTCGTCGTCCGTCACCGCGCTCTTGCCGAGGTGGAACCCGCCCATGCCGATGGCCGAGATCTTGTCGGAATGGCGCCCGAAGGCGCGATAGAGCATCTCGCCGCGGCGCTCGCCCGGATCGGTGACGAGGGGGAGGCTCGCGGGATCGGACGGCCGGTTGCCGGGCAGGGCCGTCGGGTCGACGGCCGCGGTGGCGGTGCTGCCGCCGGCTGCGGCGAGGCCCGCGCCGACGACGGCGCTCTGAAGGAAGCTGCGGCGTTCCATGGGATTCTCCTGAGTTCGGGCGACGGATCGGTTCAGCCGGCCGCCCGGAGGCGTTCGGCGGTGTGGAGCAGGCGCAGGGCGGCGCAGGCCGCGCCGTAGCCGTTGTCGATGTTGACGACCGCGAGGCCGGGGGCGCAGCTCGCGAGCATCGCGTCGAGCGCCGTGCGGCCGCCCTCGGCGACGCCGTAGCCGACCGAGGTCGGCACGCCGATCACCGCGCCGGCGATGAGGCCGCCGAGCACGCTGGGCAGCGCCGCGTCCATGCCGGCGACGCAGATCACCACCGGGTGCGCGCGGATCTCGTCGAGGCGCCGGGTCAGCCGCCACAGGCCGGCGACGCCGACATCGGCGACGAGGGTCGCCGCGCAACCCTGGTAGGCCAGCGTCCGCAACGCCTCGCGGGCGACCGGCACGTCGGAGGTGCCGGCCGCGACCACGGCGATGCGGGCCGGCCCCTCGACCGGACGGGCAGCACCGAAGACGGCGGTGCGCGAGACCGGGCAGTAATCCAGCGCCGCGCGGTGGGCCGCCTGCAGGGCGGCGTGCTTGTCCGCGTCGAGGCGGGTCAGGAGGAAGCGCGCCTCCCGCTCGGCCGCGGCAGCGAGGATCGCGTCGATCTGCGCGGCGGACTTGCCGGCGCAGAACACCGCCTCCTCGAGGCCGATCCGCTCGGCGCGGGCGAAATCCAGGGTGAACTCGTCGGAAACGCTCATGCCCGGGCCCCGCCGCCGACGAGAAAGGCGCTGCCGGTGCGGTAGGGCTCGAAGCGGATCGCGTTCGCGGCGAGGCGTCCCGGTGCCTGCGCCGCGATCCAGCCTTCGAGCGCGTCCCGGCCGCCGGCATCGAGCGCCGCGAGGCTCGCCGGATCGAGCTCGACGACGATCCCCGCGGCGCGCACGCGGCAGCGCACGGCGCGGCCCGGCTCCGCCCGGGTCGCCAGCGCGGCCCCGACGCGGCGCTCGACCGCGTGGATGAAGGCCAGCACCTCCGGCTCGATGCGGATACCGGTCTCGACCCGGCTCGACAGGCAGGGGGCGGAGGGCAGCTCGGCCACCGCGCCGAGGCCGAGATCGCGGCTCAGCCGCCGCACCGCCGCCTTGTCGAGGCCGGCCTCGACGTAGGGGTGGCGGACGCCGTAGCCGGCCGCGGCGTCGAGGCCGGGCCGGTACTCGCCGAGGTCGTCGAGGTTGGCGCCCGAGGCCATCGGCCGGTCGGTGACGCCGCGGATCGCGCCGTAGAGATTGGTCTTGCAGAAGAAGCAGCGGTTCACCGGGTTGGCGCGATAGGCCGGATCGGAGAACTCGCCGGCCTCGATCACCCGCAGGCTCCAGCCGGCGCGCGCCGCCTCGGCGCGGACGCGGTCGGTGGCTTCCGCCGGCACGGCGGGGGAGGCGGCATGCACCATCAGCGCGGCGTCGGCGCCGAGCACGCGATGGGCGAGCGCCGCCAGCGTCAGGCTGTCGACGCCGCCGCTTACCGCCACGGCGACGGACCCGATCTCGCGCAGGACGGCCTCGAGCCGGGTGGGAAGGGCGCTCACGACGTCGGCTCCGGCCTCTCGAGGGCGATCCGCTCGGCCTCGCGGCGCAGGGCGACCCGGGCGGCGTGGCCGCCGAGCGACCGGGCGTCGTCGGCCTCGGCCTTGGCGGTGCGCCCGCCCGGCCGCTCCGCGAGCTTGACCCGCACGTCCCGGCCTTCGACCGCGACGGTCGCGGCCCGGCGGGGCAGGGCGCGGCCGGCGACGAGCGCGTGGCGCAGGCCGATCGTCGCGGTCTCGGAGAAGCACGCGGCGACCACGGCATCGAGGGCGTCGGCGCGGGCGAGCAGGCGGACATGCGCCATTATCCGGCCCTTCTTGCCGAAGACCGGCATCTGCACGACGTCGAGCACGTCGTCCCGCATCCGCAGGCGGTCGAGCCCCATGGCCAAGTCCTCGCCGGACTGGTCATCGACCTCGAACTCGATCACCGCGATTGTGCGATGGTCCGGATGCGTCTCCGGCGCCGCTTCATCGAAGGCAAGCACCCGCACGCAGTTGCTCAGGCCGGGCAGGCGCCTGGTGCCGAAGCCGACGCCGGAGCGCCCGAGACGGCGCGGGCCGCTCGGCGCCGATCTGGCCCCGCCGCAGAGATGGCGCAGGATCGCGGCGCCGGTGGGCGTCACCCGCTCGCCCGGCACGCCGTCGTCGCGGGTCGGGAAGCCGTCGAGCAGCAGCGCGGTCGCCGGGGCCGGTACCGGCAGCAGGCCGTGCTGCGTGCGCACCATCCCGGAGCCGAGGGGGAGGGCGCCGACGCTCCATCGCGTGGCGCCGAGCGCGGCGACGAGGTGGGCGGCGGCGACGATGTCGGCGATCGAATCCCAGGCGCCGACCTCGTGGAACGCCACCTGCTCGACCGCGATGCCGTGCACGCGCGCCTCCGCCTCGGCGAGGTGGCCGAAGATCGCGAGCGCGTGCCCGCGCACCGCCGCTTCGAGATCGGCGCGTTCGAGCGCGACGCGGATCTCGGACCACGGGCGGTGATCGTGAGCGTGGGCGTGGGCGTGCGACGGGCCGTGCGCAGGATCGTGATCGTGGGGGCCGTGCGCGTGATGGCCGTGCGCGTGCCGGTCCGCGCCCTGCGGCGCGGGACCGGGCTCGCCGGGCCCGGAGACCAGGAAGCGGCTGCCCTGGAGCACGCCGTCGTTGTGCGGCAGCACGCGGCAGGCGACGCCCGCCCGGCTCGCCGCGCGGACGCTCGCCGACACGCCCTCGGTGTGCTCGGGAAAGGCGTCGAGGAGGGCGGCGACGAACATGTCGCCGGCCATGCCGCCGACCGCGTCGAGGTGGATCTGCATGCCTGTCCGATGGTGGAGCGGGCGAAAGGCCCGTCGGTTCGAACACCAGATCGGCCGGAAAGGTTTCGCGGCAAGGCCCCGCGGCCGAGCCCCGGCGAGGCGGATGGCCGCGCCGGCCGGCAGGTGCCGGGCCCGGCGCCGGCATGATAGCGGTCGGGCCGCAGCCGCAGGCTTTCGGACGATCGTGCCGGATGGTCGGGCCTTCCCAACGACAGGACCCTCATGACACGCCTCCCGCTTCTCGCCCTCGCCGGCCTCCTGTCGATCGGCGGCGCCCAGGCCGCCCCGGTCGTCGAGCGCCTGCGCGGCACGATCGAGGCGGTCGCGCCCGGCGCGATCACCCTGAAGACCATCGACGGCGTGTCGGAGACGATCGCGCTCGGCGACGACACCAAGTTCGTCTCGGTGGTCAAGGCCAGCCTCGACGACGTGAAGGAGGGCACCTTCATCGGCACCGCCACCAAGGGCGAGAGCCCGCGCACCGCGATCGAGGTCGTGCTGTTCCCCGAAGCCATGCGCGGCACCGGCGAGGGCCATTACGGCTGGGACGCGATCCCCGACACCACCGCCGGCGGCGCCCGGGTGAAGAGCGCCATGACCAATGGCACGGTCAAGGCCGACGCCCCGGCCCCCCGGGTGAAGAGCGCGATGACCAACGGCACCGTGTCGGCCAGCGCCGCCGGCGGCGGGGAGCGCACGCTGACCGTGACCTACAAGGACGGCGCGCAGACGGTGGTCGTGCCGCCCCAGGTGCCGGTGGTGACCTTCGAGCCGGCCGACCGGGCGGTCCTGAAGCCCGGCGCCAAGGCCTTCGTCACCGCGGCCCGCGACGGCAGCGCGTTGAGCGCCCGCCGGGTCGCCGTCGGCAAGGACGGGCTGACACCGCCGATGTAGGCGTCGCGCCCCGATCGCGCGGGCGGGCCGGGGATTCCGACCCGCCCGCCGCCCCGCCCGCGTTCGTCGTCACACGGACGTCATGGGGACGTGGGGAGAAGCGGCCCCGAGCCGCGTTCCAGCCGGCGCTTCAGGAGACGACGGCGATGCGTGCGATCCTCAACGGCGTCATCGTCGCCGGCCTGCTCGGCACCGCCGCCGCGGCGGCCGAGCGCCCCCGCAACGTGATCCTGTTCGTCCCCGACGGGATGCGCGCCGGGATGGTCACCCCGGAGACCGCGCCCGCCATGGCGGCGCTGCGCGACCAGGGCGTGAACCTCGCCAACAGCCATTCGCTGTTCCCGACCTTCACCACCGCCAACGGCTCGGCGATGGCGACCGGCCACCACCTCGGCGACACCGGCGACTTCTCGAACACGATCTACGTCGGCAAGCCGGTCGCGGCGCAGAACGGGACGGTGACGCCCTTCGTCGAGAACGATGCGGTGCTCGGCGAGATGAACGGCTTCTTCAACGGCGACTGGCTCAACGAGGAGACGGTGCTGCGGGCCGCCGCCAAGGCCGGGATCAGCACCGCGGCGATCGGCAAGCTCGGGCCGACCCTCAACTTCGACAACATCAGCCGCGACGGCGCCCCGACGATCATCGTCGACGACGACACCGGCTCGGCGCGCGGCATCCCCTTCAGCGCCGAGATGCGGGGCCTGCTGGCGGCCGGCGGCCTGCCGCTGGCCGCCCCCTCGCGCGGGGAGAACGGCAAGGCCGGCGACGCGACGACGCCGGGCACGCTGGTCGCCAACATCGCGCAGCAGGCCTACTTCGTCGACGTCGCCACGAAGGTCGTGCTGCCGCTGTTCAAGGCCCGCGGAAAACCGTTCGTGCTGGTCTACTGGTCGCGCGACCCGGACGCCGTGCAGCACAACCACGGCGACAGCCTGGGCAAGCTCGTGCCCGGCATCAACGGGCCGACCTCGCTCGCCGGCATCCGCAACGCCGACGACAACCTCGCGGCGCTGCGCCGGGCGCTGGACGCGCTCGGGCTGGCCGACACCACCGACATCGTCGTCGCCGCCGACCACGGCTTCTCGACCATCTCGAAGGAGAGCGCGACGAGCCCGTCCGCGAAGACCGCGCTTCCCGGCGTGCCCGCGGGGCAGCTTCCGCCGGGCTTCCTCGCGCTCGACCTCGCGGCCGCCCTCGGCTTGCCGCTGCACGAGCCCGATGCGAGCGCCGCCCCCGTCCTCGCCGGCCAGCGGCCGAAGCTCGGCAACGCGCTGCTCGGCCCCGACCCGAAGGCGCCGGACCTCGTCGTCGCGGTCAACGGCGGCTCGGACCTCGTCTACCTGCCGAAGGGCGACAGGGCGCTCGCCGCGCGCACGATCGCGGCGCTCCTGGCGCAGGACTACGTCAGCGGCCTCTTCGTCGACGACGCGCTCGGGCGCTTCCCCGGCACGCTGCCGCTTTCGGCGGTGAACCTGAAGGGCGAGGCCGCGACGCCGACGCCGGCGATCGTCGTCAACTTCCGCTCGTACAGCACCGGCTGCGCCAACCCGGAGACCTGCGTCGTCGAGGTCGCCGACACGGCGCTGCAGCAGGGCCAGGGCATGCACGGCAGCTTCAGCCGGGCCGACACCCACAACTTCATGGCCGCCATCGGCCCGAGCTTCAAGGCCGGCTTCGTCGACCCGCTGCCGGTGAGCAACGCCGATGTCGGGCAGACGCTCGCCGCCCTGCTCAAGCTCGAGATCCCCGCCAAGGGCCGCCTGATCGGCCGCCCGATGCGGGAGGCGATGCGGGAGGCGCCGGTACCGCAGGCGCAGGCCGGCACGCTCCGCTCGGAACCGTCGCCGGCGGGCCTGACCACGGTGCTGCGCTTCCAGCAGGTCGGGGACCAGCACTACTTCGATGCGGCCGGGTTCCCGGGGCGGACGTTCGGGCTGGAGTGAGGCCGCCGGCCGAGGCGCCCGACGCCGGGCGTTTGCCATCACGACGGATTCGCGGCCGGCCGGACCGGCATCGAGTCGCCTCGCGGCGGCGCGGGCGCTACCGTGGGTTCGCCGAGACCGGGCCGTGCGGCCCGGTCCCAGGAACAGGAGTCGTCCGATGAGCACCGTCCGCATCCTGCCCGTGATCCTGTGCGGCGGCTCGGGCACGCGGCTGTGGCCGGTATCGCGCGAGAGCATGCCCAAGCAGTTCGCGCGGCTGGTGGACGCGTCGGAATCGACGTTCCAGGCCACCGCGCGGCGGGTGGGCGACGCGGCGGTCTTCGCCCGGCCGGCGGTGATCGCGGCAGCCGAGTCGCGCTTCATCGTCGCCGAGCAGCTGGCCCAGGCCGGGATGTCCGCCGACATCATCCTGGAGCCGGAGGGGCGCGACTCGGCCGCCGCCGTGGCGGTGGCGGCCTTGCACGCGGCCAAGGCAGACCCGGAGGCGGTGGTGCTGATCATGGCCGCCGACCACGTGATCGGCGACGTGCCGGCCTTCGCCGCCGCCGTGCGCACGGCGGCGGTCGGCGCGCGGGCCGGCTACACCATGACGCTCGGCATCGAGCCGACGCGCCCGGCGACCGATTACGGCTACATCCGCCGCGGGGGGGCGCTGCCGGAGGCCGAGGGCGCCTTCGCGGTGGCGCGCTTCGTCGAGAAGCCGGATGCGGAGGGCGCCGCCGCGCTGATCGCGGAGGGCGCCCTGTGGAACTCGGGCTACTTCCTGTTCCGGGCCGACCTGATGCTGGCCGAGCTCGAGGCGCACGCGCCCGCGGTGCTCTCCGCCGCCCGCGCGGCGCTGGAGCGGGCCGGCGTCGACCTCGACTTCGTCCGCCTGGACGCGGCGGCGTTCGGGCAGGCGCCCAAGATCTCGATCGACTACGCGGTGATGGAGCGCACGACGCGCGCCGGCGTGCTGCCGGTATCGTTCCCGTGGTCGGACGTCGGCACCTGGGACGCGGTCTGGCAGGTGCTGCCGCAGGACGCCGCCGGCAACGCGGTGCGCGGCCGGGTCGAGCTCCTGGGCACGCGCAACAGCCTGGTGCACAGCGAGGGCGAGGGGCTGACCACGGTGGTCGGCCTCGACGACGTGGTGGTGGTGGCGACCCCCGACGCGGTGCTGGTCGCCTCGAAGGCGCAGTCGGGCCGGGTCAAGGAGCTGGTCGGGGTGCTGCGGGCCCGGGCCCATCCGGAGGCCGACGCGCACCGGCGGATGTACCGGCCCTGGGGCTGGTACCAGCGCGTCGACATCGGCGAGCGCTTCCAGGTCAAGCGCATCATGGTGACGCCGGGCGGGCGCCTGTCGCTGCAGAAGCATTTCCACCGCGCCGAGCACTGGGTGGTGGTGAAGGGCACGGCGGAGGTGACGCTGGGCGAGCGCCTCGTCCTCGTCCACGAGAACGAGGCGGTGTACCTGCCGATCGGCTCGCTGCACCGCCTGACCAATCCCGGCAGGATCCCGCTCGAGCTGATCGAGGTCCAGGTCGGCTCCTATACCGGCGAGGACGACATCATCCGCGTCGAGGATGTCTACGGGCGGTGACGCGCGGGCGCGCCCGGCAGATGCATCCGATCCTCTGAACGACCCGGCCGCCGTCGGCGCGGGAATTGCCGGCGCTCAGTTGCGCAGCATCGCGATCCAGGACGAGACCGGGTCGACGACGTAGGCGGCGACCGAGGCCGCCCAGGCGCGGGCACGGGCCGGCAGCGAGCGGGCATCGCGTCCGGCCTCGACGTCGCGGGCGGCCATCAGCGCCGCGACGACGGCGTCCTCGCGCTCCTTGCATTCGTCGAGGGCGTTGCGCTGCGAGCCGGCGCGCCCCTGGGCCGGCGGCTGGTGCGCATAGGCTTCCCGCACGCAGTCGCGCCACGCCTGCTCCAGCGCCGCCGGGTCGGCCGCCCGCGGCGCCTGCGCAGCCGCGCAGGGCAGGGCGTTCAGGGACAGGAGGACAGCGAGGACGGGCATCCGCATGTGCGACGGTATCGCCGATTCGGGGCCGGCTCGGCAAGAACGAAGCGGCAACACGTTCGCGTGCCTGCGCATGCCCCCGCTTATCCCCGCGCCGCGCGGGTCGAGCGGGTCGAGCGAGACGCTGCCGATCATCGTCGCGCCGGCGCACGGGTCTCGCGGGTTTTCGCGCGCGATCCGCACGGGTCGGCCGGCGGCTTAGGGGCGGATTAACCAAACGCGCGCCCAATACGGATCAGTCGCAGTTCTCTCGATCCCCGCACGGCCGACCCCATCGGCCGGCCCGCCGCCCGCCGATCCGTCGCGGGCGAGGGCCGGACGCTGCGCGGCTGCGGGCACCGGGTCGCCTTCGAGTCGAGTCCGCATGCCTCATCACCCGCGCTCCTCCTGCGGCCTCACGCGTCCCGCCCGCCGCCGGCGGGCACGCCGCCACCCGATCCTTCGCAACACGCTCGCCGCCCTGCTCTGCCTCGTCACCCTCGAGGGCGTGCCGCCGGGCGGCGGGACCGAGCCGGTGCCGCAGGTCGCGAGGCTCCAGGCCCGCAGCACCGGGTCGACCGCCCTCGCCGCCCTGTTCGATCCCCGGCCGATGCTGGACCCGGAGGCCGGCGCGGACCGTCAGGGCGCGCCCCTCGGCGCCGCGCTCACCCCGCCGGAGCCGCGTTTCGCCCCGCCCATCGCGACGCTCGCGGCCGCCGAGCCGCGTTCGACGGAGGCCGCGCCCCCGGCGGAGACCGGCCGGCAGGCCCAGGTCGTGGAGCAGGTGCGGGCCCTGCGGGCAAGCCGGGTCTTACGGGACACGCAGGTCCTGCGGGTTACCCAGGTCCTGCGGGACACCGAGGTCGTGCGGCAGGCCCAGATCGTGCCGCTGCCGGTCGCCCGCCCGGCGGACCTGATCGCCGCCCCCGTGCCGCAGCGCCTCGCCCTGCGCCGCGCCCCGCGCCGGGTGCCCGAGGCGGTGCCGGCGCCCACCGCCGAGACGCCGTCGTTCTTCGAGGAGCTGTTCGCCGCGCGGAAGGACCCGGGCCCGGCTTTGGCCTACGCCGCCCTCGAGAGCCCCGGGCTGGAGCGGTCGCGCGGCCGCCTGTTCCCCAGCCCCGACGCGGGCGCCGGCACGGCGATCTACGACATCACCGCCCGCACCGTCCGCCTGCCGAACGGCGAGGTGCTGGAAGCCCATTCCGGCCTCGGCGCCAGCATGGACCATCCCGACTTCGTGCACCTGCGCATGCGCGGCTCGACCCCGCCGGGCACCTACGACCTCACCGAGCGCGAGGCTTTGTTCCACGGCGTGCGGGCGATCCGCCTCAACCCGGTGGGCGGCGCCGCCGCGATCCACGGCCGCGACGGGCTGCTGGCCCACACCTACATGCTCGGGCCGAGCGGCGCCTCGAACGGCTGCGTGTCCTTCCACAACTACGACCGCTTCCTGCAGGCGTTCCTGCGCGGCGAGATCCGCCGCCTCGTCGTGGTGACCGGCCGCGGCGACGGCCCGGCCCGCTTCGCCGCGAGCCGCTGACGCCGTCACCGATCGGCCACACCCGGCGACGGCGTCCGAAAGCCGGATTGACGGGCCGGCGCCGCCCGACGCAACCTGCACGCGACGGTTCCTCATCGAGGATCAAAAGGGAACGCGGTGAGGGGAGGGCCCGACGGGGCCTTGCCCGAAGCCGCGGCTGCCCCCGCAACTGTAAGCGGCGAGCCTTCCACCACTGGACGTCACTGGATGCGCCGCATCCGGGAAGACGGTGGCGGGCGATGACCCGCGAGCCAGGAGACCTGCCGTCAGTCGTGGTCACACGCGAAGCGCGTCGGGCGGGGTGTTCCGGCGGGTGTCGAAGCCCCCGGCCGTCCGATGGACGGAGCGGTGGATCGGCCTCGTTCGCGGTGACGTGCCACGTCCGCGTCGCCCGAGGTCCCGTGTCCGCGTCCCAGTCCCCGCCCGTCTTCCGAACGCCAACCCTGCTCGCTCTCGCCTGCGCCGCCGCCCTCTCGGGCCCGGCCGCGCTGGCGCGCCCCGCCGCCGGGGAGGCCGAGGCGAACCTCGCCGAGATCTCCGTGACGGCCGACGATCCCAGGCCCGCCGCCGGGGCTGCGGCGAGCGCCGGCTACGTCGGCGGCACCATCGGCGCCGGCGGGGCGCTTCGGACGGTGGATGCGGCGAGCGCCGGCATCGTTTCCGGCGCCGAGATCAACAGCCGCCCGATCACGCGGCCGGGCGAGGTGCTCGAATCCGTGCCCGGCCTGATCGTCACCCAGCATTCGGGGGAGGGCAAGGCCAACCAGTTCTTCCTGCGCGGCTTCAACCTCGACCACGGCACCGACATCGCGATCGAGGTCGACGGGATGCCGGTGAACATGCGCACGCACGCGCACGGCCAGGGCTACGCCGACATCAACTTCCTGATCCCCGAGCTCGTCGGCGCGGTGGCGTTCCACAAGGGGCCGTACTTCGTCCGCGACGGCGACTTCGCCTCGGCCGGCTCGGTACGGATCGACTACCTCGACACCGTCGCCAAGAACGTCGCGCTGACCTCGTTCGGCAGCTTCGGCTATGCGCGGGCGCTGACCATCGCCTCGGCCCCCCTCGGCCAGGGCAACCTGCTCGTGGCGGGCGAGGCGCAGGTCTACGACGGCCCGTGGGACGTGCCGGATGCGCTGCGCAAGGTGAACGGCGTGGTGCGCTACAGCCAGGGCACGGCGCTCGACGGGTTCTCGGTCACCGGCATGGCCTATGCCAGCCGCTGGACCGCGACCAACCAGATCGCGTCGCGCGCGGTGTCGGAGGGGATCATCGGCCGCTTCGGCACCCTGAACCCGACCGACGGCGGCGACAGCAGCCGGTTCTCGCTCTCGGGCCGCTGGAGCATGACCGACGACACCGGCGTCACGCGGGCCTCGGCCTACGTCATCCGCTCGCAGCTCAACCTGTTCAACGACTTCACCTACTTCCTCAACGATCCGGTCAACGGCGACCAGTTCCACCAGCTCGACCAGCGCATCCTCGGCGGCGGCGAGGTGAGCCACGTCTTCCAGGGCGACCTGTTCGGGCATCCGATGGAGAACGAGATCGGGGTGCAGACCCGCACCGACGCGATCCGCGTCGGGCTGTTCAACACCGCGAACCGCCAGTTCCGCACGGGCGTCCTCGACGACCGGGTGCTCGAGGCGAGCGGGGCGTTCTACGTCGACAACCGCGTGCGCTGGACCGACTGGCTGCGCACCAGCGTCGGCTTCCGGGCCGACGGCTATTACGGCGACGTGGTCTCCGACACGGCGGCCAATTCCGGCAAGGCACGGGACGGCATCGTCAACCCGAAGCTCGGGCTGGTGCTGGGGCCGTGGTTCGACACCGAGCTCTACGTGAACTACGGCGGCGGCTTCCACTCGAACGACGTGCGCGGCGTGACCGCGACGGTCGACCCGGCGAGCCCCCTCTTCAACATCGCGCGCTCGCCCTTCCTCGTGCCCTCGACCGGCTACGAGGTCGGCATCCGCAACCGCTCGATCGCCGGGCTGGAGACCGCATTGGCCCTGTTCCGCCTCGACTTCGCGTCGGAGAACCTGTTCCAGGGCGACACCGGCACGACGGAGCCGAGCCGGCCGAGCCGCCGCTTCGGCATCGAGTGGACCAACCGCTACGCGGTGACGCCGTGGCTGAGGCTGGAGGGGGACCTCACCGTCACCAATGCCCGCTTCTCCGACGTCGACCCGGTCGGCAACCGCATCCCCGAGGCGCCGACCACGATCGCGTCGGCCGGGTTCACCTTCGGCGAGGGCCTCGGCTGGTTCGGCGCGATGCGGCTGCGCTACTTCGGCCCGCGCCCGCTGATCGAGGACAATTCCGTGCGCTCGAAGCCGACGGCGCTGCTCAACGGCCGCGTCGGCTACCATTTCGACAACGGCCTCAGCCTGTCGCTCGACGTGCTGAACCTGACAAACGCCAAGTCGGACCAGATCACCTACTACTATATCTCGCGCCTGCCGGGCGAACCGGCCGACGGCGTCGCCGACCGGCACTTCCACCCGGTCGAGCCCACCGCCGTGCGGCTGACGCTGGCCGGGCGGTTCTGAGCGGCGGCCCTCGATCCGAGCGGCAGGCCCGGCGAAAACGGCCTCGCACGGTTCTGCCGCATTGACGGGGCGGCGGCCGGCGCCCTAGGCGTGGGGCATGCGCATGTGGCGGCCAGATTGGCGGGTCTGCCGCGCGGTCATCGCCGTGACCGCGCTCTACGCGCTCGCCCTGCAGGCCGTCCTCGGCGGGATGACGGGCGTGCGCACCCTCGACCCGGCGCACGCGCTCTGCCTGCAGGAATCCGGCGCGGACGGGCACGGCCCGGCCGACGCGCCCCATCACGGCGACCACCTGGCATGCTGCACGGCCGCGCAGGCGATGCCGATGGCGGACGTGCCGGTTCCGGCGGCCGTCGCGGTCGCCCGGTCCGCTCCCCCGGCCGTCGACGTTCCGTGGCGTCCCGTCCTCGCCGCCGCCGCCCGCGCTCCGCCGGGCATCGGCGCCGGCGCACGCGCCCCACCCGCCGCCTGATCCACCGCCCGGCCGCCGCCCAGCCGGAACGCGGCGTCGCGCCCTGCCTCACGGTTGCGCGCCGAAAGCCGTGCTCCGGGAAGGCCTCGGCCCGCATCGACCGATGCAGCCTGCCGCATCGCCGTCGCTCGGCCCCTCGCGATCGCGCGAGCCGGCATGCCCGGGACGCCGTCCCCCAACCGCCCGGCCGCCCCCGGCCGCGACCGACACCGCCCCCTTCAGGAGAGTTGCCATGTCCAAGCTGTTCCGTCGCCGCGCGACCGGCTCCCTCGTCGCCCTCGCGCTGCTCGCGGTCCCGGCCGGCGCCCACGAGTACAAGGCCGGCGCGCTCGCGATCGCCCATCCCTGGACGCGGGCGACCCCGAACGGCGCCAAGGTCGGCGGCGGCTACCTCAGCGTCACGAACACCGGCACCGCGCCGGACACGCTGCTCGGCGCCACGGTGACCGGGGCGGACCACGTCGAGATCCATTCGATGACGATGGACGGCACCGTGATGAAGATGGCTCCGGTCCCGGGCGGCCTGGTCATCGCCCCCGGCGCCACGGTGACGCTCGCGCCGGGCGGCTACCACATGATGTTCGTCGACCTGACGGCGCCCCTGAAGAAGGGCGAGCGCGTCAAGGGCACGCTGCGGTTCGAGAAGGCGGGGACCGTCCCGGTCGAGTTCGCGGTCGAGGCGATCGGCGCGAAGGCCCCCGAGGGCGCGCAAGGGGCGGCCGGCGGCCACGATCATGCCCATTGATCCGCCGCCCGTCACGCCGGCCCAGCGCCGGGCGGGCTACGGCATCCTCGCGGCGGTGCTCGTCGGCATCCTCGGCATCGCCGGGGGCGTCGTGGCGATGCTGCCGCGCGGGCCCGCCAAGCCGGCGATGTCGGTGGTCGGCGGCCCGTTCCGGCTGCAATCGTCCAAGGGTGGGATCCTCGATTCGGCGACGCTGGCCGGCCGGCCCTTCCTGGTGTTCTTCGGGTTCACCCGCTGCCCGAACGTCTGCCCGACGACGCTGGCCGACCTCTCCAACCTGATCGACGACCTGCACAAGGCCGGCGGCGACATCGGCGCCTACTACATCACCCTCGATCCCGAGCGCGACGACGCCGCGGTGCTGCGCGACTACATGGGCTCGTTCAGCGATTCGATCACGGGGCTGACCGGGACCCGCGAGGAGATCGACCGGGTGGCGCGGTCCTACCGCGTCTTCTCCAAGAAGGTCCCGCTGCCGGGGGGCGACTACACCCTGGAGCACACGCTGATGGTCTACCTGATGGACCGGAACGGCGGCTTCGTCGGCCCGCTCGATCTCGCGGCCGGGCACGGGCTCGCCCTCCGGCAGATCCAGGCCGTCCCGTGACGGGTCGGGCGAAGCGCGTCGGCGCCCTCGGCACCGCGCTGATCCTGCTGGCGATCTGGGCGCAGTCGATCGTGCCGCTCGCCGCCCTGCGGATGGCGCCCGACGCCGCGCCGCTCGGCCTGTCGGCGATCTGCGGCCATGCCGGCGCAGCCGACGCCGCGGGGGAGCCGGCTCCGCTCGTTCCCGGCTGCCACGCCTGCCCGCTCTGCGCCGTGGGGCTCGCCGCGCCGGTCGTCGCCGCACCGCAGCCGGCGGCGCGGGTCCTGCGCTGGTCGCCCGTCGCCTGGCCGACCCCGCCGCCCGCCCGCACCCCGCATCGCCCCCGGATCGCCGGCCGGCCGAGGGCACCGCCGACCCTGCTCTGATCGAATCGCGAACCTCTTCCGGCGGGCCGATCCCGCCTGCCTCCCGATCAGACGAGCCCGCCCGATGCCCTTCCTGCCCAAGCTCCGGCTGCGCGCCGGCCTCCTCCTCCTGTCCGCCAGCCCGCTCGCCGTCGCGCAGGCGCAGGCACAGGCACAGGCGCAGGCACAGGCACAGGAGAGCGTCACGCTCTCCGAGCTCTCGGTGGTCGGCGAGCGCGACGGGCCGGCACCGGCGGCCGGCATTCCCTTCGGCGTCGCCGCGCCGCAGGGCTCGGCGCCCAGCGTCATCGAGCATCCGGTCGGGCAGGTCGTGACCGGGATCGGGCGGCGCGACACGATCGAGAACCGGCCGGCGACGAGCGTCGGCGCGGTGCTCGCCAACAGCCCCGGCGTCACCGTGCGCCAGGGCAACGGCGGGCGCGACGTGATCATCTCGATCCGCGGCAACAACGCCCGCTCCACCGGCGTGATCAAGAACACGGTGGTGCTGGAGGACGGCTTCGTCCTGACCCAGCCCGACGGCGCCGCGCGCTTCGACCTCTCCGACCCGCGGGCCTATTCCCGCATCGACGTGTTCCGCGGGCCGCAATCGGCCCTGTTCGGCAACTACGCCACGGGCGGCGCGCTGGCCTTCCGCACCCGCACCGGCCGCGAGATCGACGGCTACGAGATCGGCACCGATGCCGGCAGCTTCGGCTATCTCAGCACCTCCTTCACGGTCGGCGGCGTCAGCGGCCCGTTCGAGATCAGCCTGTTCTCCAGCGACGTGCGCGCCAACGGCTACCAGGACCATTCGTCCTACGACACGCAGACCATCGACCTGCTGGCGAGCTACACCCCGACGCCGGACAACCGCTTCACCCTCAAGGTGATCAACAACGACCTGCACGCGGACCTCGCCGCCCGGTCGTCGCTGGCCGAGTTCCGCACCAACCCCTATCAGCGCGGCTGCGCGGCGGCGGCGACCGCGGCGGCGGGCTGCTCGCTCACCAACCTCTTCGTCAACGGCGCCTACGGCCGAAGGGTCGGCGTCACCGCCGACGAGGCCGGCTTCGAGCGCAAGGACCGGCGCACGATCGTGGCGGCGCGCTACGAGCACGACATCGACGCCCAGACCACCTGGCGCACGCAACTCGGCTTCGACGAGCGCAATTTCAACCAGCCGTTCTACGCGACCGCGTCACGGGGCTCGTACCCGTCCTGGAACTTTCTCACCGACCTCACCCGGCGCTACGACCTGTTCGGCCTGCCGGCGGTCGGCTACGTGGCTTTGGCCTACAGCACCATCGACAACCGGATCTCGACCTACAACCGCGCGCCCTACGGCGGCCCGCGGCTGGGCGCGCTGATCGGCGACCAGGAGGCGGTGCAGTCGAACCTCGGCGGCCGCGCCCGCACCGAGGTCGCGCTCTCCGAGCAGTGGACGGGCGTCGTCGGCATCGGCGCCGAGACCACGTCGATCACCGGGCGCAGCCTCGCCTACGCCTACGCGGCCGCGGGCGCGACCACGACGATCGCGGACGCGAACCGCAGCTTCCTCAACGTCGCCCCGGAACTGGCGCTGGTCTACCGCCCGAGCGCCGAATGGGCGTTCCGCGGCCGCGTCGCCACCGGCTACACCACGCCGGCGGCGAGCAACCTGTTCGTGACCTCGGCGGGCCTGCCCGGCAACAACACCGGGCTGCAGACCCAGGAGAACCTCGGCTTCGACCTCGGCACCGACTGGACGCCGGTCGAGGGGCTGCGCCTCAGCGTCACCGGCTTCTACGAGATCTTCCGCAACGAGCTCGTCTCGCAATCGCCCGGGGCCGGCCTGCAGAGCTACACCTTCAACGCCCCGGCCTCGGAGCACCGCGGCCTCGAGGTCGGCGCCGACTGGGCCTTCGCGCCGGGCTGGCGCATCGTCGCCGCCTACACCTTCGACGACCAGGTCTACACCCGCTACGTCGAGCAGCTCAGCGCCGGAGCGCTGACCCGCCGCCTCGACCGCGCCGGCAACCGCATCCCCGGCGTGCCGGCCAACCAGCTGCTCGCCCGCGTCGGCTACGACGTCCCGGCCGGGCCGCTCGCCGGGCTCGGCGCCTTCGTCGAGACCGTGTTCCAGGACGATTTCTACCTCGACAACGCCAACCAGCTGAAGGCGCCGGGCTACGCGATCGTCAACGCCAACGTCCACTACGCGACGGAACTCCCCGGCGGCTACGCCAAGCGCCTCACGCTCTACGCCGAGGTGCGCAACCTGTTCGACACGGTCTACGCCGCCTCGGCCCAGAACCTCGCCGACACGATCAGCGCAACGACCGGGCTGCAGAACGGCGCGGGCGTGCTCGCCGGCACCACCGGCTCGATCTATGCCGGCGCCCCGCGCAACCTCGTTGCCGGGATGAAGCTGGCGTTCTGATGCCGACCCTCGGTGAGCCCGGCTCATCGAGGGTCGGCCCCCGCGACCGCGGGGCGGCGGTCGTCCGCCGGACCTCATGGGTTCTCACCTACGAGGCTTGGCCTGAAGACTCGGCATGAGCCTCAGATCACCGCCTCGATCAGGCCGAGGGTGCGGGCCTCCTCGGCCTCGATGTACCAATTGTAGGGAGCCCGCTCGATCACCTGGTCGAGGGTCACGGTCGAGCCCTCGACGAGGTTGGCGAAGCCCTCGTTCTGGATCGCGATCGAGCACTCGATCTCGTGGAGCGTCGCCTTCACCGTGGCGATGCAGGTGGTCAGCGGACCGTTGATCCGGAGCTCCTTGGCGAGCTTGCGCTCGTGGATCATCAGCCGTGTGCCGGGGGTGAGGTAGCGGTTCTGCCGGGTGAAGAAGCTCATGAAGGTGGTGCCGGCGGAGTAGATCGCCGCCTTGCCGAGGAAGGCGTAGCGGCATTGCGGGTTCATCGCGCTCTTGAAGCGGATGTCCTCGCCCATCATCCGCGCGACCTCCGGGTCGCCGCCGAGCGTGGTCAGCTCGACGACGACCAGCCCCTCGCACGGGGCCTTTCCGATCTGGGCCCGGAAGTCCCGGTACATGTCGTAATCCACCGTGCCGGCGAGCAGGACGGTCGGAGCCGCGAAGTCGGCGGCTTTCAGGGTCGTATCCGGGGTCGTGGTGTTCATGGGGCGGGGCGGCCTTGCGATGCGGACGGGTTTGCGATCCGAACGGGATCGCGGCCTGCACAACCCGCGCCGGACCTGTTCGTTCAGGAAAAGATCCGCATCGGGGACGCCGTCAGCGCGACAGCCCGTCGTCGGGCGCGCGCAGGCGGTAGCCGACGCCGGTCTCGGTGAGCAGCAGGCGCGGGCGCTCGGGATCGGCCTCCAGCTTCTGCCGGAGCTGGCGCATGTAGACCCGGAGGTATTGCGGGTCGGACGAGGCCGAGACCGCGCCCATCAGCTGGGCGTGGGTCAGCACCTTGCCGGCATGCTGCACCAGCACCCGCAGGAAGTCGTACTCGCGCGGCGTCAGCTTCACCTCGCGCCCCTCCACCCGGACGATGCGGCGCACGAGGTCGACGCTCAGGGGCCCGACCTGGAACAGCGGGCGCTGCCCTTCCGTCGCGAGCTGGTGGCGGAGCGCCGTGCGGATGCGGGCCAGCAGCTCGCCCATGCCGAAGGGCTTGGTGACGTAGTCGTCGGCCCCGAGGTCGAGCGCCTCGACCTTGCCGGTCTCGTCGTCGCGGCTCGACAGCACCACCACCGGCAGGGCGGGATGCGCCGCGCGGATCCGGGCGAGGAGGTCGTGCCCGCGCATGTCGGGCAGCCCGAGATCGAGGATCACGAGGTCCACCGTCTCGTGGCCGGACGCCTTGCGGCCCAGGGTCTCCAGGGCGGTGCGGCCGTCCGGCGCCTCGAGCACGGCGTAGCCCTGGGTCCCGAGCCCGGTGCGCAGCAGCCGCCGGATCGGCGGCTCGTCGTCGACGACGAGGATGTGCAGGGTCATGCCGCCCGATCCGAGGCGGTCCGCGCGGGCTCGGCGGGGACCGGCAGGGTGATGGTGAACACCGCGCCGGAGCGGTCGCGGCGGTTGGCGCCGACGACCGTGCCGGCCATCGCCTCGATGAAGCCGCGGGAGATCGGCAGGCCGAGGCCGGTTCCGGCCCGCACGCTGTCAGCCTTGGCGACGCGGTAGAACGTATCGAACACCCGTTCCAGGTCGGCCTCCGGCAGGCCGCCGCCCTCGTCGAGGATCTCGATCCGCACCCGCATCCCGTCCCGCCGGCCGCGCAGGCGGATGGTCGACCCCTCGGGGGCGTACTTGCCGGCGTTGTCGAGGAGGTTGACCAGCACCTGCTCGAACAGCACCGGATCGAGCCGCAGCGGCGGCAGGCCGGGCGCGATCTCCACCACGACGCGGTGGCCGGACAGGATCGCCTCCAGGCGGCGCAAGGCCGTGTCGGCGATCTCGGCGACGTCGTGCAGCGCGACGTTGGGCACCACCGCGCCGGCCTCCAGGCGGGTCATGTCGAGGAGGTTGGCGATGAAGCGGTTGAGGCGCTCGGATTCCGCGATGACGGTCGCGAGGAGATCCGCCTTCGCTGGGGCGTCGAGGGCGTCGTCGAGGTCGCGCAGCGTCGTGGCCGCGCCGAGCACGGCGGCGAGCGGCGTGCGCAGGTCGTGCGAGATCGAGGTGAGCAGCGCCTGGCGCAGGCGGTCGGTCTCGGCCGCGCGCTCGGCCCGGTCGAGGTCCTCGACGAGGCGGACGCGCTCGATGGCCAGCGCGCCCTGGTCGGAGAGCGCGTCGAGGAGGCGCCGGCTCTCCGGCGAGAGGATCGGCCCGGCCCGGTCGGCGTCGAGGCCGATGACGCCGAGCGTCCCCCGGCCGGTCCGCATCGGCAGGAACAGGCGCTTGGCGCCGGGCAGGGTGTCGGCGCCGCGGCCCGCCGCCCGGTCGTTGTCGAAGGCCCACTTGGCGGCGGCGAGGTCGGCCGCGTCGAGGGTGTCCTCCGGCGGGTAGCCGGCGCGCACCGCGATCGCGCCGGCCTCGGGCAGGAGCAGCACGACGCGGACGTCGAGGCTCGCGGCGATCTGGTAGGCGGTCGCCCACAGCACGTCGTCGAGGGTGCCGCAGCCGGCGAGCTTGCGGCTGAAGCCGTAGAGCCGCTCGCTCGCCACGGCCCGCGCCCGCGAGACCACCGCCTCCTGGCGGGTGCGCGCGGCGAGGTTCGAGACCAGCACGGCGACCAGCGTGAACAGGCAGAAGGCGGCGACGTTGGTCGGGTCGGCGATGGTGAAGGTGTAGAGCGGCGGCAGGAAGAAGAAGTTGTAGGCGAGCGAGGCCGCCACCACGGCGGCGAGCGAGGGCCCGAGGCCGAAGCGCACCGCCACGGCGACCACGGCGGTGAGCAGGACGAGGTCGGCGTTCTCGACGCCGAGCATCGGCTGCAGGGCGAGCGCGATCCCGAGGGCGCCCCCGACGGCCGCGAGCGCGACCGCGTAGGGCCAGGCCGAGCGGGACGGCTCCGCGGCCGTGCGCACGCTCTTCGGCCCGGCCGCGTCCCCGCCCTGCGCCTCCCCACTCTGCGCCTCGCCCGCGATGACGTGGACGCTGATCTGCCCTGAGCCGCGCACGAGGTCGTGCACCACCGAGCCGTTCAGGATCTCGAACAGCCGCGAGCGCTCGGACTTGCCCACCACGACGTGGTTGGCGTTGGCGCTCCGCGCATAGGCCAGGATGTCGTCGGCGATCCGCCGCGAGCCCGGCACGGTCGCCGCCTCGCCGCCGAGCCGGTCGGCCAGCCGCAAGGTGTCGGCGATGCGGTCGCGCGCGGCCTCCGACAGCGCCTGCGCCCGCGGCCCCTCGACCGAGAGCGCGGTCCAGGGCGCGTGCAGGCGGTCGGCCAGGCGCTTGGCGTAGCGCACCAGCCCGGCCGCGCGCGGATCCTCGCTGACGCAGACCAGCACCCGCTCGCCCGCGCCCCAGGGCCCGGGGATGGCGTTGGCCCGCATGTGGCTCAGGAGCTCGTCGTCGACCCGGTCGGCGGTGCGGCGGAGCGCCAGCTCGCGCAAGGCCGTGAGGTTGCCGCGGGAAAAGTAGTGCCGCAGCGCGCGGGCGGCGTTGCGGGGCAGGTAGACCTTGCCGTCCTCGAGACGCCGGATCAGGTCGTCGGGGTTGAGGTCGATCACCTCGATGTCGTCGGCCCGGTCGAGGATGCCGTCGGGCACGGTCTCGCGCACCCGGATGCGGGTGATCTGGGCGACGACGTCGTTCAGGCTCTCGACGTGCTGGATGTTGAGGGTGGTGTCGACGTCGATGCCGGCGTCGAGCAATTCCTCGACGTCCTGGTAGCGCTTCGGGTGGCGCGAGCCCGGCGCGTTGGTGTGGGCGAGCTCGTCGACCAGCGCCAGGGCCGGGCGCCGGGCCAGCAGCGCGTCGAGGTCCATCTCGTCGAGGCGGGTGCCCTTGTAGGCGACGGCGCGGCGCGGGACGACCTCCAGCCCGGCGACGAGGCTTTCGGTCTCCGCGCGGCCATGGGTCTCGACCACGCCGACCACCACGTCGAGGCCGGCGCGGGCCTTGGCCTGGGCCGTGGTCAGCATCTCGTAGGTCTTGCCGACCCCCGGCGCGGCGCCGAGGAAGATCTTCAGCCGGCCGCGCGACCGGCTTTCGCGGCGCGCGGCTTCGAGCAGCGCGTCGGGGGAGGGGCGGGGCGGGTCTCGGCTCGGCTCGGGCATCGGGGGCGCATCCTACCCGCAACGGGGCCCGAATGGGCCAGCGCCTATTTCGCCAGCCCGTCCAGCGCGAGGTTGAGCGCCAGCACGTTCACCCGCGGCTCGCCGAGGATGCCGAGCCAGCGACCGCGGACCTGCCCCTCGACGAGGTCGCGCACGGCCGGCTCGGGGAGCCCGCGCGCGGCCGCCACGCGCTTCACCTGGAACAGGGCGGCGGCGGGCGAGAGGTCGGGGTCGAGGCCCGAACCGCTCGTCGTGACGAGGTCGACCGGCACCGGCACGCCCGGGTTCTCGGCCTTCAGGCGGGCGAGGTCGGCGCCGACCCGCTCGGCGAGCGCCGCGCTCGTCGGGCCGAGGTTGGAGCCCGACGAGTTCGCGGCGTTGTAGGGCGCCGGCACGGTCTTGGCGGGGTCGGCCGGGTCGGCGGCGCTGGTCGCGGACGGCCGGCCCTGGAAGTAGCGCGCGCCGGCGAAGGCCTGGCCGATCAGGCTCGACCCGACGGGCTTGCCGTCGCGCAGGACGATCGAGCCGGCGGCCTGGCTCGGGAAGGCGAGGCCGGCGAGCCCGGTCATCGCGAGCGGATAGGCGAGCCCGGTGAGCGCGGTCAGCGCGATCAGCAGGACGAGGGCGGGGCGAAGCTGGGTCAGCATGGCGGGGTCTCGTGACGCGAAGGGGGAGGATCAGGCGAGGCGGAGCGCGGTGACGGCGAGGTCGATCGCCTTGATGCCGACGAAGGGCACCAGGATTCCGCCCAGGCCGTAGACCGCCAGGTTCCGGCGCAGCAGCGCGCCGGCGCCGACCGCGCTGTAGGCCACGCCGCGCAGGGCCAGCGGGATCAGCGCGACGATGATCAACGCGTTGAAGATGATCGCCGACAGGATCGCGCTCTGGGGCGAGGCGAGCCCCATCACGTTCAGCGCCTGGAGCTGCGGATAGAGCCCGAGGAACATTGCCGGGATGATGGCGAAGTACTTCGCCACGTCGTTGGCGATCGAGAAGGTGGTCAGCGCGCCGCGCGTCATCAGCAGCTGCTTGCCGATGCCGACGATCTCGATGAGCTTGGTCGGGTCGGAATCGAGGTCGACCATGTTGCCGGCCTCGCGCGCCGCCACCGTGCCGGTGTTCATCGCGACGCCGACGTCGGCCTGGGCGAGGGCGGGGGCGTCGTTGGTGCCGTCGCCGCACATCGCGACGAGCTTGCCCTGCGCCTGCTCGCGGCGGATCAGCGCCAGCTTGTCCTCGGGGGTGGCCTGGGCGAGGAAGTCGTCGACGCCGGCCTCGGCGGCGATCGCGGCGGCGGTGACCGGGTTGTCGCCGGTGATCATCACTGTGCGGATGCCCATGCGGCGCAGCTCGGAGAAGCGCTCCCGGATGCCGCCCTTCACGATGTCCTTCAGCGTCACCACGCCGAGGAGGCGCCCGTCGCGGGCGACGGCGAGCGGCGTGCCGCCGGCCTTGGCGACGTCGTCGGCAATGGCGCGGACCTCCTCGACGCTCTCGGCCGAGGCGGTCGGCGCGTAGGCCAGGGCCGCGCTGGAGCCCCGGGTCGCGACCGGGCCGCCGCTCACCGCCGCGACGATCGAATCGACGGCGCCCTTTCGAATCTGCGAGCCGGCGAGGTCGACGCCGCTCATCCGGGTCTGTGCGGTGAACGGCACGAAGGTGGCGTCGAGGCTTGCCATGTCGCGGGCGCGGATCCCGTAGCTCTCCTTGGCCAGCACCACGATCGAGCGGCCCTCCGGCGTCTCGTCGGCGAGGGAGGCGAGCTGCGCCGCGTCGGCGAGCTCCTGCTCGGTGACGCCGCGGACGGGGCGGAACGCGGTGGCCTGACGGTTGCCCAGCGTGATCGTGCCGGTCTTGTCCAAGAGCAGCGTGTCGACGTCGCCGGCCGCCTCCACGGCGCGGCCCGACATGGCGAGCACGTTGAAGCGCACCAGCCGGTCCATGCCGGCGATGCCGATGGCCGAGAGCAGCGCGCCGATGGTGGTCGGGATCAGCGTCACGAACAGGGCGACCAGCACGATCAGCGGGATCGCGCCGCCGGCATAGGAGGCGAAGCTCGGGATCGAGGCGACGGCGAAGACGAAGATCAGGGTCAGGCCGGCGAGCAGGATGTTGAGCGCGATCTCGTTCGGGGTCTTCTGGCGGGCGGCGCCCTCGACGAGCGCGATCATCCGGTCGACGAAGGTCGAGCCGGCCGCGGCCGTGATCCGCACCCGGATCTCGTCGGAGAGCACCTGCGTGCCGCCGGTCACCGCCGAGCGGTCGCCGCCCGATTCGCGGATCACCGGGGCGGATTCGCCGGTGATCGCCGCCTCGTTGACCGAGGCGATGCCGAGGATCACCTCGCCGTCCGAGGGGATGATGTCGCCGGCCTCGACCAGCACCACGTCGCCGACCTTGAGATCGTTGCCGGGGACGGTCTCGAAGGCGCGGCCCGCACCCGTCAGCCGCTTGGCCATGGTCTCGGTGCGGGTGCGCCGCAGGGAATCCGCCTGCGCCTTGCCGCGCCCCTCGGCGATCGCCTCGGCGAAGTTGGCGAACAGCACCGTGAACCAGAGCCACAGGATGATCTGCCCGGAGAAGGCGAGGTTCTCGGCGCCCGTCGCGGCGTCGCGGACGAACAGCACCGTGGTGAGCGCGGCGACGACCTCGACGACGAACATCACCGGGTTGCGCACCATGAGGCGCGGATCGAGCTTCCGCAGCGCGCCGAGGAGGGCCGGGCCGACGAGGGCGGCGCTGAGCAGGGTCTGGGAGGGGCGGGACATGGGGTTTCGTCCGGATGCGGGGGAGGGCCGGCGGGCTCAGTGTCCGAGCGCGCGGCCGAGGAGGGCGGCGCCGGCCATCAGGCCGAGGGCGCCGAGGAGGGTGAGGCTCAGCATCGCCAGGATCAGGTCGGAGACCCGGACCGGCGGGCGGCGCCCGGCGACGGCCGGGCGCGGGCGCTGCGCGCCCCGCTTGCGCCGCGGCAAGGGGCGGGGCGCTGTGCGGGGGGCGGCGTGGAGGAGGGTGCGGCCCACGGGTCAGCCCCCCGCGGCGAAGGTCTGGCCGAGGCCGCCGGCGAGGTGCTCGACGATCGGCCCCAGCGCCAGCGCCGGGAAGAAGGTCAGGCCGCCGACGATGAGGATCACGCCGACGAGGAGCCCGACGAACAGGCCGCCGTCGGTGGGGAACGTTCCGGACGAGGCCGGCACGGTCTTCTTGGCGGCGAGCGCGCCGGCGATGGCGAGCGCCGGGACGATCACGAAGAACCGCCCGACCAGCATGCCGGCCGCCAGCGTGGTGTTGTAGAAGGTCGTGTTCGCCGTCAGGCCGCCGAAGGCCGAGCCGTTGTTGGCCGCCGCCGAGGTGAAGGCGTAGAGCATCTCGGAGAAGCCGTGCGGGCCGGCATTGGCGGGCCCCGCGAGCCCCGCGGCGACCACGGTGGCGAGCGCGGTGCCGCCGAGCATCATCAGCGGCAGGCAGAGGATGGCGAGCATCGCCATCTTCACCTCGCGCGCCTCGATCTTCTTGCCGAGGTATTCCGGCGTGCGCCCGACCATCAGCCCGGCGACGAAGATCGTGACGATGACGAAGACCAGCATGCCGTAGAGCCCGGCGCCGACGCCGCCGACGATGATCTCGCCGAGCTCCATGTTGATCAGCGGGATCATGCCGCCGAGCGCGGTGAACGAGTCGTGCATGGCGTTGACCGCGCCGCAGGAGGCGGCGGTGGTGACGACGGCAAACAGCGCCGAGGCCACGATCCCGAACCGGATCTCCTTGCCCTCCATGTTGCCGCCGGGAAGCCCGAGCGCGTTCAGGACCGGGCTGCCGGCGGCTTCGGCGCCGTAGGTGACCGCGATCCCGGCCCCGAACAGCACGGCCATCGCGGCCAGGATCGCCCAGCCCTGACGCTCGTCGCCGACGCTGCGGCCGAACAGGTTGGTGAGCGCGGCGCCGATCGCGAAGATCGAGACCATCTGCACGAAGTTCGACAGCGCGGTCGGGTTCTCGAACGGGTGGGCGGCGTTGGCGTTGAAGAAGCCGCCGCCGTTGGTGCCGAGCATCTTGATCGCGACCTGGCTCGCCACCGGCCCGACCGCGATGGTCTGGGGCGCGCCCTCGAGCGTCGTCGCCGCGACGGCGCCGCCGAAGGTCTGCGGGATGCCCTGCCAGACCAGGAACAGCGTGAACACGACGCAGAGCGGCAGCAGCAGGTAGAGGGTGCAGCGGGTGAGATCGACCCAGAACGAGCCCACCGTCCGCGCCGAGGCCCGCGAGAATCCCCGGACGAGGGCGACGGCCAGGGCGATGCCGGTCGCGGCCGACAGGAAGTTCTGGTGGGTCAGCCCCAGCATCTGCGACAGGTACGAGAGCGTGGTCTCACCGCCGTAGGACTGCCAGTTGGTGTTGGTGACGAAGCTCGCCGCGGTGTTGAAGGCGAGGTCCGGCGCCACGGCGCCCTGCCCGTCCGGGTTCAGCGGCAGGGCCGCCTGCAGCCGCAGCAGGCCGTAGAGCAGCACGAAGCCGGCCGCGTGGAAGACGAGCATCGCGGTGGCGTAGGCGAGCCAGTGCTGCTCGTGGGTCCGGTCGATGCCGGCCAGGCGATAGAGCCCGCGCTCGATCGGCTTGAGCACGGGCGAGAGCAACGTCCGCTCGCCCGCGAACACGCGGGTCATGTAGCCGCCGAGGGGGCGCACGAGCGCCAGCACGACCGCGCAGAAGAGCGCGATCTGGATCCAGCCGTTCACGGTCATGGGCTTGGTGTCCTTCAGAACCGCTCGGGGCGGACGAGGGCGTAGGTGAGGTAGGCGAGGAGGCCGACCGTCACGAGGGCGCCGAGGGTCAGGTCGAGAGACAGGCCGTAGGGCATGGCGGGGCCCTCACAGGCGCGCGCACAGGCCGGCATAGCCGACCGCGAGGGCGAAGAAGGCGAGGCCTCCGGCGAGGAAGACGAGGTCGAGCATGGCGGGCGTCCGGACGACGAGGAGCCGGCAACGCGGTCGTGGGCCGACCGGTCCGCTTCGACCGATCCGCCCCGGCGACCTGCTTGCCGTGATCGTCAGAGTGGCCGGATGCGCCGTAGGAATGCGAGAGGGAGGCGGCGCCGAATCCATAAGGATCCCATCAGGATCGGGCCGGCTCGGCGGTGTCGGGCACGGACGACCGCGTCCGGTCGAAGGCGCGGCGGATCGCGCGCTGTCCCGGCGTCTCGATGGCGTAGCGGATCACGGTCGCGAGCCCGACCGAGGCGAGGACGGCCGCGAGGATCGCCGATCCGGACGACCATCCGCCGGCCTCCAGCGCCCGGATGATCGCGTAGCCGAGGATCTGGTGGACGAGGTAGAGCGGGTAGGAGATCGCCCCGAGGAAAACCAGGGGCGCGCCGCCGAGCCAGGGCAGCCGCCCGGTCGCGGCGGCGAGGACCGTGCCGGCAAAGCCGAGCACGAGCAGGACATAGAAGCCCGTCCCGACGCCGCCGTAGTCGACGGCGGGCCCGAGGGCGGTGAAGCCGAACGCGGCGGCGAGCGCCCCGAGGCCGAGGGGGGTCAGCGCGCCCGCCGCGAGGCGCGCGAGCATCGCCCCGATCACGAACAGCAGCGCGAAGGGAAGGTTGAGGAGCACGACCACCTGCAGCGTCCGGACCGGAAGGACCAGCGTGCCGACGAACGCCGCGGCGAGCCATCCGGCGCAGATCCGCTCCAGGCGCAGCCCGGGATCGGTCGCCGGGCCCCTATGGATCAGGGCGAGGGCGGCGAGGGCGTAGAAGGCGACCTCGTAGGTCAGCGTCCAGTGGGACGGATCGATCGGCGGCACCCGGATCAGCGAACTGAGCATCGTCAGACCCGCGAGGGCCGCGCCCGGCGTGATCCCCACGGGATTCGGGCCGCCGAGGGCGAAGATCCCCAGCGTGACCCCCGAGCAGACGAGGAAGGCGGGATACAGCCGCGCGACCCGCCGCACGACGTAGTCTCCGAGGGACGGCGTCCGCCCGAGCGTACCGGCAATCACGAAACCGCTCAGGATGAAGAACAGCTCGACGCCGAAATGCCCGGCGGCGAAGCTCGGAACGCGGTCGACATGCGGCCCGATGCGGCCCGATGCGGCCTTCGTAGCTGAAGAGGTAATGGTGCAGCATCACCATCGTTGCGGCGAGACCACGCAGGGCGTCGATGGATCGGATTCGGCCGATGGGGCGGACGGGGGTGTTGCCCGAATCAATCGACATACTTTAGGTACGTTTTCCGCAACGCGTTCCCGTCACGCCATGACAGCGCGGTTGCCTTAAGAAACGTTGACCCCTGCCGTGCGGGATACCGGCCATTCGAAAAAAGCGTGGCTGCACCGTTGGAAAGGTATAGATTGATACCACGATTACAGTGCTCCTCTTGATTGTATTCCGAGAGCGCCGGTTACACCGCACATCCGGGCATCCCGCCCGACAGCACGAACCCTGTGAGGCCAGCCCCATGACGACCGCGGAACAGAAGAAGCCGACCGATGCCGACCACACCGTCGGCAACCGCATCGCGGTGCTTCGGGCCGCCCGCGGGATTAGCCAGACCGCCCTGGGCCAGGCGCTGGGGGTGAGCTTCCAGCAGGTCCAGAAGTACGAGAAGGGCCGCAACCGCGTCGGCGCCGGCCGCCTGCAGACGATCGCCGACCATCTCGGCGTCCCGGTCTCGACCTTCTTCGAGAGCGAGCCCGGCGAGGCCCGCAGCTTCGAGGACGGCACGAGCCTGCCCTTCCTCGGCATCGCCGGCGCCGCGGAGCTGCTGAAGGCCTACGCCGCGATCGCCGACCTGCAGATGCGCCGCGACGTCCTGGCGATGGTGAAGTCCGCCGCCCGGATCGCCCGCGCCAGCACGCCCGACGCGTCCGCTTCCGACATCGCCTGACACGCGGGCCGACGCCACGGCGCCGGCCGCACGCGACAACGTGATCGCCGGGCGCTCCGATGCGCCTATCTTCCCGGATGCGAGCCACGCCGGCTTGCCGAAAGGGAGGATCCGATGATCCGCACCGTCCGCGGCGGCTTCGCCGCATTGGCGCTGTCCGCCATCGCGCTGTCCGCGACCGTCTCCGGGGCGTCGGCAGCCGAAGGCCTGGCGTACCGGGCTGCGCTGAAGGCAAGCTCGGAAGTGCCCGCCAACGACAGCAAGGGCACCGGCGAGATCTCGGCGACCTACGATCCGGCGAGCAAGACGCTGACCTGGAAGGGCAGCTACAATGGGCTGACCGGGCCCGTGACGGCCGCGCATTTCCACGGTCCGGCCGAGGCCGGCGCCAATGCCGGCGTGCTGATCCCGGTGACCGCCGCCGCCAGCCCGTTCGAGGGCTCGGCCACGATCGACGACGCCAAGGCGGCCGACCTCGTCGCGGGCAAGATCTACGTCAACCTCCACACCGCCGCGAACCCGAAGGGCGAGATCCGCGGGCAGGTGGCGCGCGCGCCGTAGGCCTTTTCCGGGCCGCGCGCTTTCTGTAGGCCGCTCGCCGGGGGACGGCATGCGGAGGCTCGGTCGGTGAAGCAATCGGACGCCATCATCGCCTGGACGCCGGCGCGCTGGGCGGAGCTGCGCCCGGACACCGCCGGCCAGGTCGCGGTGCTGCCCCTCCCCGACACGGAGGGCGCGGCCAAGCGCTTCCTGATGCGCGGCGGGGCCGGCTCCTCGGCCCTCCAAGCCCTGACGGGGGAGGCGCGCATCGCCCGCCTGTTCATCGACTTCCAGACCCTGGTGGTGCGCGACGGCCTCGACCCGCAGGCGGTGCACCGGGCGTTCCTCGCCATCGACGAGTACCGGTTCCGCATCGCCCCCGACACGGAGGGCGCGGAGTTCGAGGATCCGCCGGAAGAGGATTGATCGCAGAGCCGCCCGAACGGCTCGCGGAGTCACAATCGAGAAAAGGCGGGCGCTTACTCACGGTTGCCCTAGTTGAGTCCCGGCACGCCTTGCGCCACGGAGCCTTCCGCGATGCCTCTCGCAGCCTTTCCCGCCCCCAGCGGCCTGTCCCGCCGCGCGCTGATCGCCGCCGCCGGGCTGATGCCCTTGGCCCAAACCCTCGCGGCGGAGGAGGCGCTGATCCGCCGGCCGATCCCGTCGACGGGCGAGCTGCTGCCGGTGGTCGGCATCGGCACCTCGCGCCGCTACGAGGTCGCGCCGACGCCGGACGCCGTCGCGCCGCTGCGGGCGGCGGTGGAGCGCTTCGTGGCGCTCGGCGGATCGGTGATCGACACCGCCCCGAGCTACGGCACGGCAGAGGACGTGCTCGGCCTCATCCTCCCGGACGGGGCCCTGCGCGAGAAGGTGTTCCTGGCGAGCAAGGTGGACACCACCGGCCGCGAGGCGACGCGCGCCGAGTTCGAGCGCTCGCTGGCGCGGATGAAGGTCGCGCGGATCGATCTGCTGGCCGTGCACAACCTGATCGACGCGACCGAGAACCTCGCGGTGCTGCGCGACCTCAAGGCCGAGAAGCGGATCCGCTACCTCGGCGTCACGGTCTGGCGCGACGGGCAGTTCGACGGGCTGGAGCGGGTGATGCGCGGCGAGACCCTCGACGCGATCCAGGTCAACTACGCGATCGACAACCGCGAGGCCGCCGAGCGCATCCTGCCGCTCGCCGTCGACCGGGGGCAGGCGGTGATGGTCAACGTGCCGTTCGGGCGCGACCGCCTGTTCAAGGCGGTCCAGGGCAAGGCGGTGCCGGACTTCGCCAAGGGCTTCGGCTGCGAGACCTGGCCGCAATTCTTCCTGAAATACGTCCTCGGCCACCCGGCCGTGACCTGCCCGATCCCCGGCATGGCGAAGGTCGCCTACGTCGAGGACAACCTCGCCGCAGCCCGCGGGCGCCTGCCCGACGCGGCCGAGCGGAAACGGATGGAGGCCTTCATCGATGCGCTCTGACCTTTTGGGACTTTCCCGTCGTGCCGCGCTCATCGCCGGCCTCGCATGCCTCGCGTTTCCGGCGATGGCGCAGGAAGCATCCAAGAAAATCCGGATCGGCGTGATCGGCTCGGGCAACATCGGCGGCACGATCGGGAGCCTCTGGGTCAAGGACGGGCACGAGGTGATGTTCTCCTCCCGCCATCCCGAGACCCTGAAGGCCCTGATCGAGGCCCTCGGGAGCAAGGCCAAGGCCGGCACGCCCGAGGAGGCGATCGCCTTCGGCGACGCGGTGCTCGTGGCGGTGCCGTACAAGGCCTATCCGGAGCTCTCGACATCCTACGCCGCCGCGCTCAAGGGCAAGGTCGTGCTCGATGCCGGCAACGCCACCAAGGCGCGCGACGGCGAGCTCTACGACGAGGTCCAGGCCAACGGCATCGGCGCCACCTCGGAGAAGTACTTCCCCGGCGCCAGGCTCGTCCGGGCGTTCAACGCCGCCAACTACAAGGTCTTCGCCAAGGAGGGCGCCAACGGCGGGGCCGACCGGGCCGGCGGCCGCATGGCGATCCCGATCGCCGGCGACGACGCCAGCGCCCTCAAGGTCGCCGAGGGCCTCGTGCACGATGCCGGCTTCGACCCGGTGGTGGTCGGCGGCCTGAAGGATGCGAGCAAGTTCGCCATGGGCTCGCCGGGCTTCGGCCACGAGAAGACCGCGCCGGAGCTGCGCAAGACCCTCGGGCTGACGCCGTGACGATGGCCACCGGGCAACTCCCTCTCCCCTCTGCGGGGGAGGGCGCGTCGGAGCCGGTCCTTGCAACAAGTTGACCCGATGAATCACGCAACGCCGCCGAGCGAGGCCGCGCCTTCGAACGCCCTCGCGCGCCTGATCGGCGTCCGGCCCGGAGAGGGGCCGGCCCTGGCCTGGTCCTGGGCCTACATCTTCTCGATCCTGGCCGCCTACTACGTGCTGCGGCCGATCCGCGACCAGATGGGCGTGGCCGGCGGCATCGAGAACCTGCCCTGGCTGTTCACGGCGACGCTGGTCGGGATGCTGGCGCTGAACCTGCCCTTCGCCTGGCTGGTCAAGCGCATGCCGCGCGCGCGCTTCGTGCCGCTGACCTACCGGTTCTTCGGCGCCAACATCCTTTTGTTCGCGCTGGCGCTCTACCTCGCCCCGCCGGACTGGGACGTGTGGATCGGGCGGGTGTTCTTCGTCTGGCTCTCGATCTTCAACTTGTTCGTGGTGTCGATCTTCTGGGCGACCATCGTCGACGTGTTCTCGACGAGCCAGGGCAAGCGCCTGTTCGGCTTCATCGCGGCCGGCGCGACGCTCGGGGCGATCGCCGGCTCGGCGACGACCGCGCTGCTCGCCAAGACCGTGCCGACCTGGGGCCTGATGCTCGGCGCGGTCGCGCTGCTCGAATGCGCCGTGTTCAGCATGCGCGGGCTCGCCCGCCTGTCGGAACGGCTGCGGCAGGCGCCGTCCGGCGGGCCGGAGCAGGGGACGGGACAGGTGATCGGCGGCAGCGTGTTCGCCGGCGTCACCCGGACGTTCGCCTCGCCCTACCTCCTGAACATCTCGCTGTTCCTGCTGCTGTTCTCGGTGACCTCGACCTACCTGTATTTCCAGCAGGCGGCGATCGCCAAGGCGAGCTTCCCCGACCGGGCGGCGCAGACGGCGTTCTTCGCCGGCGTCGACCTGGCGGTGAACGTGCTGACGCTGGGGGTGCAGTTCTTCCTCACCGGGCGGATCGTGCGCCGGATCGGCGTCGGGCTCACCCTGGCGATCCTGCCCGCGCTGAGCATCCTCGGCTTCGGGCTGCTGGCGCTGGCGCCGTCCATCGCCGCCATCGTCGGCTTCCAGGTGCTGCGGCGGGCGGGCAACTTCGCGATCAGCCGGCCGATCCGCGAGGTGCTGTTCACGGTGGTGCCGCGGGAGGACCTCTACAAGGCCAAGAGCTTCATCGACACGGTGGTCTACCGCCTGGGCGACCAGGCCGGCGCGTGGTCCTATGCCGGCCTCGGGGCGCTCGGGTTCGGCGCGGCGGCGGCCTCGGTGGTGGCGGTGCCGCTCTCGGCGGCCTGGCTCGTCAACAGCCTATGGCTCGGGCGGGCGCAGGAGCGGCGCCACCGCGCCGCGCGGGCGGCCGAAGCCCCCGGCTACGCCGACGGGATCTGAGGACCGGCCGGCGGCTCAGCGGCGGCGGGCGCGCACCCGGACCGGCCGCAGGACGGGCGCGCCCGCGTGGCGGTCGCCGAGCGCCCGGCCGACGAGGCCCGCGACGCCGATCGCCGCGCATCCGGCGAGCGCCGCGGCGACGCCCTGGCCGAGCCATTCGACAAACCCGAGGATCGCCATGCAACAGCCCTCCGAATCCTGCCTCAGGCTGAGCGCCCGACGGTTAACGAAAGGTTAATGCGCCGACGCCGCATCCCCGCCGCACAGCCGCCGCCCCGGGACGGGATCTGTCCGGCACCGCAACCGTTAAGCCGACGTTAACCCTGGCGCTTCGATGGAGCGTCGGACGCGACCGGCCTAGGGGAGGTCTCGAAGGCATGACCTGCTGGTCCGATTCGCGGCCCGTCCTGTGGCTCGCCCCGGCGCTCGCCTTCGTGAGCCTGCCCCTTATGATCGGGCCCCTTGCGATCGGTCCCCTTGCGATCGGGCCCGCCTCGGCGCAGGAACCGCTCTTCCTGCGCATCCGCCCCTCGGATGCGCCTCCGCCCGCGATCGGCTCCGGCGGGGTCGATCCGGAGATCGCGGCGGCGCGGGCGGCGCGCGAGGCGGTGTGGGAGCGCAGCACCGTCCGCGCGAACATCGCGATCGCCTCGGTCTGCACCGGCTGCCTCGGACGGCCGCCGGCGCCGACGCCCCTGCGGCCGGACCGGCCGCGGCCCGCCACCCCGCCGGAGAGCGCGCGCGCCGCGCTCGCTCCGGCCGAACCTTCCCCCGACGCGGCCGCCGGCCCCGCCGCGGACCCGACATCGACCCGAGGTGATCCATGACCCAAGCCCATCCGACCAGCGGCGCCGAGCCCGATGCCGCCTGCCCGGTCTCCCTGGAACTGCTCGGCGAGGTCTACCGGGCCGACGAGTACGACTTCCCCGAGATCGTCGCCGGCATCGCGCCGCTGAAGCGGGCGCAGCTCGCCGCCTACCTCTACGGCAAGAGCCACATGCACCAGCTCGGCCTGAAGGTGGCCCGCGCCTGCGAGCGCGAGGATCTGATCCGGGTCGCCGGCGAGGTCGGATCGGTGATCCACGGGCAGGCGCATCTCAAGCCCGCGCCCGCGCCCGTCCCGGTGGTCGAGGCCGGCGCGCCCAAGCCGAAGAAGGTCAGCCTTGGCGGGCCTGCCAAGAAGATCAGCCTTGGCGGCTCGGCCGCCAAGGGCCGCAGCTTCGACTGAAGCCCCTCTTTCTCGTCGGCCCGGATACGGCACCGGTGCCGCGCGGAGGGAGCCCGTGGCGCGCCGGTGCCGCTCGTCGCGCGCGCCTCGCCTGGAGTGTCAACGCATGTACGGTTCTTGGTTCAAGCTCGGGATGGACGCCACGATGCTGGCGTTCGAATCGCAGCAGGTGATCGGCATGCGGCTGATGATGCTCTCGGCGGGCGGGGCCGTCGGCCAGGCCGAGGCGCAGCGCATGGTCACCGAGAAGGTCGTGGCGGCGGGCGAAGCCGCGCTGATGATGGCGTCCGGCGCCTCGACCGCCAAGGTCATCGCCGGCTACCGGCGCAAGGTCCGGGCGAACGCGCTCCGCCTGTCGAAGCGCTGACGACCCCGCGCTGGCGCACGGATGCGCGCCGGCTTCGCACCGCAACACCCGTTAACCCTGCCTTAACCACCGGCTTTCATCGTTTCCCCGGGACAGCAACGGGAGACGAGACATGGACCTGATCGAGCACCGGGTGCGCGAGCGCGCCTACTACATCTGGGAGGACGAAGGCCGCATCCACGGCCGGGCGGACGCCCACTGGCTGCGCGCCGAAGCCGAGATCGCCGCGCCCGCGCCGATCCTGACGATCGAGGCCGTCGCCGAGACCAGCCTCGCCCCGAGCCCGGCCAAGACCCTGAAGCCCCGCGCCAGCCGCGCCAAGGCCATTGCGAAGCCCGCCGAGGCCGCCGCAAAGCCTGCCGCCAAGACCGCTGCCGGCAAGACCGCTGCCGCCAAGCCGGCCCCGAAGGCCGCGGCGTCCAAGATCGCGGCCCCCAAGGCTCCGAAGGCGCTCGCGGCCGCCAGCCTCGCCGCCAAGCCGAAAGCCGCCCGCGCCTCGACCGGCGCCAGCCTGCACTGAGCCGCCGCCGAGGCCTCGAAACTCGACCGCAAGAGCCCGCCCCTCGACCGAGGGGCGGGCTCTTGCCGTTTCGAGGACCCGCTCGGCCCCTTCCCGGATGCCCCCTTCCCGGATGGCCCCGGATGCGGGATACGCCGATCCTGCAGGCGCGAGGGACGGATCCCCGAATCTCCGTAAGCCAGGGGTTGTGGTTCGCATGCCAGACGCCGTGAGCGGGGCCGACGCGCCCGCATCCGCCAAGCCGTCGGTCCTGACCCACCTCGCGGATCGCCGCATCGTGGCGATGCTCGGGCTCGGCTTCAGCTCCGGGCTTCCGTTCCTGCTGGTCTACGTCACGCAGTCGGCGTGGCTGTCGGAGGCGAAGGTGCCGATCGGCATCCTCGGGCTGCTGAGCGAGCTGACGCTGGCCTACAAGTTCAAGTTCCTCTGGGCGCCGTTCCTCGACCGCTACGACGCCCCGATCCTCGGGCGCTGGCTCGGGCGGCGGCGCGGCTGGATCGTGGCGACGCAGCTCGGCGTGGCGCTGACGCTCGCCGGCATCGCCTTCGGCGACCCGGCCGACTTCCTCGCCTGGACGGTGGTGTTCTCGCTGGCGCTGGGATTCGCCGGCGCGACGCAGGACGTGGTGATCGACGGCTGGCGCATCACCGCGGCGGCGCCCGAGCGGCAGGCGCTGATGTCGTCCTTCGCCGAGGTCGGCTGGCGGGTCGGTAACCTCGCGGCGGGCGCCGGGGCGCTCTACCTCGCCGACGCCTACGGCTGGCGCGCCGCCTACCTGTGCATGGCCGTGCTGATGGCGCCCGGGATGATCGCGGCCCTGATCGCCCCCGAGCCGGAGCCCGCCCGGCCCGCGACGCACGAGCGCGCCGGCTTCGTCGAGACCGTGGTCGCGCCGATCCGCGAGCTGGTGACGCGGCTCGGGCCGATGGCGGTGCCGATCCTCGTGATGGTCGCGGGCTTCCGCATGCCCGGCTACGTGTCGAGCGCGATGGCGATGCCGCTGTTCAAGAGCCTGCACTACTCCAACACCGACATCGCCACGGTGACCAAGCTGTTCGGCTTCGGCGTCGCGCTGGCCGGCACGTTCCTAGCGAGCTTCGTCGTGCCGCGGATCGGGATCCTCGCGAGCCTCGTCGCAGGCACCGTGTTCGGCTCGGCCTCGCACCTCGCGCTCGCCTACCTCGCGATCCACGGCGGTGACGGGGGAGCGGCGTTCTGGACCTTCGCGATCGCCGTCAGCGTCGACAGCTTCGCCTACGCCTTCGCCTCGATCGTGCTGATCACCTACATGTCGTCGCTGGCCGCGAGCGAGCACGCCGCCAGCCAGTACGCGCTGCTGACCTCGCTGTGCGCGCTCCCCGGCAGCCTGCTGGCCGGCGCCTCCGGCTTCATCATCGCCGATGTCGGCTTCGCCTGGTTCTTCGTCGGCACGGCGCTGATCGGCGTGCCGGTGGCGCTCCTGTGCGCCTATGTCTGGCACGTCCATCCGCGGACGGAGGCGCCGGCCGCGTGAGTCCGCGACGAGGGCCGTGGAACGGCGGCGAAGCTGTGCCGTTGTCCGACGAGAACCCTGCACCGGCCAGGATACGCGCGCGCCCCGCGCGCCGCCCTGTCCGACACGAGGACCCGATGACGCTCCGCACAGCCGGCCTTCTGCTCGCCCTGCTCGCCGTCCCGGCCGCCGCGCAGGCGCAGGTCTATCGCGACCGCGCGCCGGCTGGCCCGCTCGGCGAGACCGTGCCGATCACCGTCGGCGGCCGCGCGCCCTGGCAGCCGGCCTGGGCCTACGATTCCGGCGGCGACAACGACCGGCGGCCGGAGCTGCCCTATTACCAGCAGGGCCGCGGCCAGCAGACCGGCGGCCCCACGCGCAACCTGCTGCCCGACGACGGCCTGCGCCTCGTCCCGATCCCGCGCTGAGCCGATGAAAGCCGCGATCTTCGACATCGACGGGACGCTGCTCGACAGCGTCGACCTTCACGCGGAGGCCTGGGTCGAGGCCTTCCGCCACTTCGGCGTCGAGACCGACGTCGCCAAGGTCCGCAGCCAGATCGGCAAGGGCGGCGACGAGCTGATGCCGGTCTTCCTGTCGGAGGCGCAGCTGCGCGACCAGGGCGAGGCGATCGAGGCCTACCGCTCCGACCTGTTCAAGCGCGCCTACCGCGACCGGGTGAAGCCGTTCCCGGGCGTGCGCGCCCTGTTCGAGCGGATCCGCGCCGACGGCACGACGATCGCGCTGGCCTCCTCGGGCAAGCGCAGCGAGGTCGAGCACTACCAGGACGTGCTCGGCATCGCGGACCTCGTCGACGCGGCGACGAGCTCGGACGACGCCGAGCGCTCGAAGCCCCATCCCGACATCTTCGAGGCGGCGCTGAAGCGGCTCGAAGGCATCGACCCCGCCGAGATCGTGGTCCTGGGCGACACGCCCTACGATGCGCAGGCCGCCGGCAAGGCCGGGCTCGCCACCGTCGGCCTGCTGTGCGGCGGGTTCCCCGAAACTGACCTGAAGGCGGCCGGCTGCATCGCGATCTATCGCAGCCCGCAGCACCTGCTCGAAGATTTCGAATCCTCGCCGCTGGCAAAGCGCAAGACGATCTGACGTCGAATCCGGTGCGCGCCCGCAATTGTCCCCGCAATCCTGGCATGCGTGTGGCCCGGATGCGACGCGGTCTCGCGCCGGCTACGGACAACGCAGGATAAGACTGGCGCGGGTGGCGCGAAAGGCGTAGCCACCCCGCCGGAACTTCCTGGGATCCTTCTAAGGACGGGGCGGATCATGCGTCAGACGGCCGAGACCAGCGTACAGACCTGGAATCCCTGCAGCGACAGGCCTCTCCACGAGCGGATCGCGGAGGCGGTCCAGAGCCGCGCCACGCCGATCAGCCAGCTCCTGCGCCTGATGTCGGCCCTCGACGCCGAGGGCAACGCCAACGAGAACCTGCGGCTTCAGCTGCGTGCCCGCATCGGCGCGCCGCTCAGCGCCTGAGGCCGACCCGCCCCGATGGGGGCCCGGCGTCGACGACGGTCCCGGCGATGCGCCCGCCGCCGGGGTGAGCCGGAGCAGGACGGCTGCCGGCGCCTCCCCGCATCTCGGCGCGACGCATCGACCGACCCGCAGGCCGTCGTCCTGACTTCAGCTCCTCAAGGCTGAACCCAGAGGCAGGCCGGCTCGCCCTTCACCGCAAGGCATTCGAACGGCGCGCCGCCGATCATCGCGCGGTGCTCGACCGCGCCGACGTCGGCGCGCCGGATCGCCTTGCAGCCGGGCCGGGTGCCGGCCTGGGCGAGGGCGGCGGCGCGGTCGGGGGCGGCGGTCGTAAGGAGGCGGAGCGACACGAGGGTATCGCAGGCCGCGACCCGATCGTCCGGCTGCGCGAGCGCGGGGGTGACGAGCATCGCGGCCAGCCCGATGCCGGCCCGGCACGCACGCCGTCGGAAATGCCGCTCGATCATGTTTCCCTCGGCGGTCTGCGAACAGGCGGGACGGCCGCGCGAGGCGCGAAGGTCCGGAAGAAACGGCAACGCCGTCCGCGGCGGGCGGACGGCGCTGTCTGGCGGCCGATGCGACGCGGCGTCCGCGTCAGCGCTTGGTCTTCACCTTGGCCTTGCGGGCGGCATAGCGGGCGTCGCGGAGTTCCTTCTTCGCGGCGAGCTCGGCGGCCTTGCGCTCCTGCAACGCCGCGGCCTCGGCGGCCTCGCGGGCGATCTGGGCGGCGAGCTCGGCCTCCTCGCGGGCGCGCTTCTCTTCCGCGGCCTGCTTCTCGGCAGCGATGCGGGCGGCTTCGCGCTCGCGGAGACGGGTCTCGCGGGCCTGGACGAGTTCGGCCCGGGCCTTGGCCTTGGCGATCATCTCGGGGTCGTCGGCCGGGGGGCGCGCCTTGAACTTGGCGAGCAGGGCAGCCTTGGCGGCTGCGGAATTCTGGCGGCGGTCGTCGAAATTACGATAGTCGAATGCGCTCATCTGACCTTTCTCGTACGGTGTCTCACTTCGGGTTTCGGGAGCGTCCGCGACGGATCAATCCGCGGGACGGGGCCGGGGGAACGGGCCCTTCAGCAAATCGGATTCGGCAAGCCTGATTCCGCCTCGCGGCGAATCGAAAAAGCCAATGACCGACGGATGGGCGGCGTGCAACCTGAGCTGCATTCGGAAATCGCCGCGATGGGTGACAATCGTCGTCGCGCCGTCGCAAATCCAGGGACAGATGCGGATATGCCGCAGCGGGACGATCGACGCCCCCGGACCGCTCCGTCCGGAGGCGTCGCTGTCGCGGATCAGGCCGCCTGGAGGTTTCCGGCCGACTGCTTGCCGGTGCGCCGGTCGTTCTCGATCTCGTAGGAGAGCTTCTGGCCCTCGATCAGGTTGCGCATGCCGGCGCGCTCGACGGCGGAGATGTGGACGAACACGTCCTTGCCACCGTCATCCGGCTGGATGAAGCCGTAACCCTTGGTCTCGTTGAACCATTTCACGGTGCCCGTGCTCATGGCGCCTACCTCCGTCGTATCGATGTGTTGAGCCTGCCGGCCCGAGCGGCTGTCCACGCGCGGGGGTGGGCGAAGCAGGTTGGATGTCGAGATGGAATGTCAGTCGAAGCGACGCCCTTGCAAGTGGCTAAAGGGACAGCGGGCGGAGCAACCCGGCGGCGGCCGGCAAGCATCGACGCACGCTGGAGTTAGGTCGCGGCCTGCCGTCTGACAAGAGTCCGGCCGACAGTCCCGGCGCCGCCCCCTGCGAAGGCCGCCGAAGGTTGCCGCAGCCGGCCCGGCCGTCTAGGTTCGGCCCGGTGCGCGATGGGGTCCGGACGGAGGGTCCGGCGCCCGATCACCTCGGATCCGGCTCGGGCGGGGGACCACCGGCAGCGACCTTCCTTAAGGCCTGCTCCGGCATGATCGGCATCGCGACGAGGGGGGACTTCGAGATGAGCGCGACGGAATTTCCGCACGCCGCGGACGTGCAGCGGACGGCCGGCCCCTGCGCGTGACGCGACGGAACCCGGATCGCGCCACCACCGTCCCGCGCGGCCGCAACGGCGCCTTCGCCGGCGCCGTCATGGCCGCCGGCCTGTCCCTGGCCGCCTCGCCGGCCGCGGCCTTCGACCTGTTCGGGTTGTTCGGCTCCGAGGAGGAGCCCCTGGCGCCGAGCGCCACCGCGCTGCCCTACGCGCTGAAGATCCAGGGCACCGACGATTCCGACCTGGAGAAGACGCTGGAGGACACCTCGACCCTCCACCGCCTGCGCCGCGAGCCGCCGCCGGACGGGGAAGGGCTGGTGCGCCGCGCCGAGGCCGACCTGCGGCGCCTGCCCGACGCGCTCTCCGGCTACGGCTACTACGCGGGCCGTGTCACCGTCCGGATCGAGGAGGTGGTGCTCGGCGGCGAGGCCTCGCTGATCGCCGCCGCGCGGGCGGCGGATGCCGAGCGCGCCCGCGCCTTGGTCCCGGTCCGCATCGCGGTCGATGCCGGGCCGCTCTACACCCTGCGCACCGTCACCGTGCGCGACCCGCAAGGCGCCGCCTTCCCCGAGGAGGTGCTGCCGAAGCGCTTCACCCGCGTCGACGACGAGACGCCGGCGCGCTCCAGCCTCGTGCTCGCCCGCGAGGCGAAGATCGTCGACCGCTTCCGCGAGCGCGGCCACCCCTTCGCCAAGGTGGTGTCGCGCGATCCCGTCGTGGACGACGCCGCCCACGTCATGGACGTGACCTTCACCGTCGATCCCGGCCCGCAGGCCGGCCTCGGCGCGGTCACGGTCCGCGGCACGAAGGACATCGACCCGGCGGTGGTGCGCTCCTTCATCGACGCGGAGCCGGGCGACCCGTACTCGCCGAAGGCGCTCACCGACATGCGCCGGGCGCTGGTGAAGGTCGAGGGCCTCGGCTCGGTGCGGGTGCGCGAGGGCGAGGCGCAGGATGCGCAGGGCAACCTGCCGATCTTCGTCGACGTGACCGAGCGCGACCGCAACCTGATCGGCGTCTCGGCCCGCTACTCCACCGTCGACGGCCCCGGCATCCGCGCGACCTACGCCAACCGCAACCTGTTCGGCGGCGGCGAGACGATCCGGCTCGACGCCGACCTGTTCTACCTGGGCAACGATCTCTACGCCACGCAGCGCAAGCTCGCCGGCATCGAGTCGAACGGGCTCGGCGGGCGGTTGTCGGCCACCTTCGTGAAGCCGGCCCTGTGGGGCACCCGCAACGACCTGATCGCCAACCTGTTCGCGGGTCGCGAGGCGCAGCAGAGCTACGTCGCGGACGCCGCCGGCGGGACGCTCGGCGTCCGCCACCGCTTCTCGGACACGTTCTACGCGCAGGTCGGCGTCGAGGGGCAGGCGGGCCGCGCCCAGGACGCGCTCGGCAAGGTCGATTACCGCCTGGTCGGCATCCCGGTCTCGGTGTCCTACGATTCGACCGACAACCTGCTGGACCCGACCAGGGGCGTCCGGCTGACGGCCTCGGCGACGCCCTATGCCGGCTTCCTCGGCTCCGATCCGTCGATCTTCGTCGCCAAGGCGCAGGGCTCGACCTACTACGCCCTGGACGAGGACGCGCGGTACATCCTCGCCGGCCGCCTCGGCTTCGGCTCGATCTCCGGCGCGAGCCTGGAGGACATCCCGGCCAACATCCGCTTCTTCGCCGGCGGCGGCGGCTCGGTGCGCGGCTTCCCCTATCGCACGCTCGGCCCGCGCGGGCCGTTCAACCTGCCGGTCGGCGGCCGAAGCCTGCTGGAAGCCTCGTTCGAGGCCCGGATCAAGGTCACCGACACGATCGGCGTGGTGCCGTTCTTCGACGCGGGCACGGCGTTCGCCGGCTCGCTCCCCGACTTCGACGAGCGCATCCGCACCGCGGTGGGCCTCGGGCTTCGCTACTACACCGGCATCGGCCCGATCCGCGTCGACGTCGCATTCCCCCTCGACCGGATCAAGGGCAACCACGAGCGCCCGGTCGCCCTCTACATCAGCCTCGGGCAGTCGTTCTGATGGGGATTCGGGATCGGTTCGCGCGCGTTCTCCCTCCCCCCGCAGGGGGGGGAGGGATCCGCGTCGCCGTCGCGATCCTGCTCGTCCTCGGCCTCGCCGCGCCCGCGGCCGTCACCCAGGCCGCCGACGAGGCCGAGAAGACCGTGCTCGGCGGGCTGCTGTCGCGCGCGCTCTCCACCCCGTCGTCGCGCGTCGCCATCGGCGCGGTCGACGGCGCCCTCTCGTCGGACGCCACGATCCGCGACGTGGCGATCAGCGACCGCGACGGGGTCTGGCTGAAGCTCGACCGGGCGCGCATCGTCTGGCGCCGCCTCGCGCTGCTGTCCGGCCGGCTCGAGGTCGACACCCTCGAGGTCGGCCGGCTCGACGTGCTGCGGCGCCCGGTGCCCTCCGCCGTCGCCGCGACGCCGGAGCCCGACGGCACCCTGCTGCCGGACCTGCCGGTCAAGGTCGAGATCAAGGACTTCTCGCTCGCCGAGCTCGTCCTCGGCGAAGGGCTCGCCGGGCAGCCGGCGCGGCTCTCGGCCAAGGGCCGGGCGAAGCTCGGCGCGCCGTCCGAAGGGCTCGACCTCGACGCGGCGGTGCAGCGCCAGGATGCCGGCGGCCGGTTCGGCCTCAAGCTGCTGTTCGTGCCGCAGGGCGAGCGCCTGGAGCTGAAGGCGACCCTGACCGAGCCGGCCGGCGGCCTGCTCTCCAGGGGCCTGAACATGCCCGGCGCCCCGCCTGTCGACCTCGACCTCGACGGCCGCGGGACGCTGGACGCCTGGAACGCCCGCCTCGACTTCTCCGCCGGCGAGACCATCGGCGCCCAGGGCGGCGCCCGGATCTCGCGGGTCGGGACCGAGCGGCGCCTCGCCCTCGACCTCGCCGCGCGCATCGAGGGCCTGCTTCCCGGCCCGGCCGCGGCGGTGTTCTCCGGCACGACCAAGCTCGACGGCGCCCTCGGGTTTTCCGATGGCGGCGCGCTCAGGATCGACCGGCTCGAGCTGACCTCGCGGACCGCCCGCCTCGACGCGCGCGGCACCCTGGACGCGGCGCGGAACGCCGACTTCACCCTCCAGGCCCGCGCCGTGCCGACCGAGGGCGGGGTGACCCGGGCCGCCGACAGCGAGCTCAAGACCCTGGTGTTCGACGGCAGCCTGAAAGGCCCGCTCGCCCGGCCGCACGTGGCGGGCAGCCTGAAGGCCGCCGGCCTGCGCACCCGGGACAGCGCCCTGGACCTCGTCGAAGCCCGGCTCGCGGCCGAGCCCGCCGCGGCCGACCGCTTCGACCTCAGCGCCGACGCCCGGGTCGAGGGGCTGACGCTGCCCGACCCCGCCCTGCGGCGGGCGCTCGGCGCACGCGCCGCCTTCGACTTCCGCGGGACCCTGGAGCCCGACAACGCGGTTTCGGTCTCGCGCCTGCACGTCGAGGCGCCGACGATGCGGGCGGACTATGCCGGCCGCGTCGGGCGCAACACGCTCACCGGCACGGTCGAGGCCGCGCTGTCAGACCTTTCGGCCTTCTCCGACCTCGCGGGCCGGCCGCTCGCCGGAAGGCTGTCGGGCACGGCCAAGCTCGGCGGCGATCCGGCGCGGAAGGCCGTGACCGCGGAGGTGGATGTCCGCACCGAGGCGCTGTCCCTCGGGCGACCGGCGCTCGACGGGCTGCTCGGGGCGGCTCCACGCGTCACCGGGCGCCTGTCCCAGGTCTACGACGGCTACGCCTTCGACGGCGCGAAGCTCGAGGGCGCGGCCGTCGTCGCGCGCCTCGACGGCCGCGCCACCGCCCGGGTCGCCGACGCCAAGCTCGACGTCGACCTGAAGGACCTGTCCGCCCTGGACGACGCGCTCGCCGGGCGAGCCGGGCTGTCCGGGCGGCTCTCGGGGACCCTCGAGCATCCCGACCTGTTCGCCCTCGTCAGCGCGTCCGAGGCCAGCGCCATGGGCCGCCCCGTGCGGGGCCTGAAGGTCGAGGCGACCCTCAAGGACCTGACCGGCGCGCTCGACGGCACGGTCGCCCTCGGCGGCACCGTCGGCGGCAAGCCGCTGCAGGGAGGGGCCCACCTCGCGCGCTCGGGGGCCGACTGGCGCCTCGACCGGCTCGGGCTCGGACTCGGCTCGGTGACCCTCGACGGCAGCGCCGCGCTCGACGCCGCGACCCGGCTGACGGAGGGCGCGGTCCGGCTCAAGGCGGCCGACCTCGACGACCTCACGCCGCTGGCGCTGACGCGGCTCGCCGGCCACCTCGACGCCGACATCGCGCTGTCCCGCGCGAGCGGCCGGCAGGACGCGACGATCCGCGCGACCGGCGCGCGCCTGCAGGCCGGCGCGATCGGCCTCGCCCGGCTCGACGCGGACCTGACGGGACAGGACCTTCTCGGGGCGCCGCGGATCAACGGGCGGGCCGAGGCCGACCGCATCGTCGCCGCCGACCAGATCCTCGACACGGTGCGCCTGACGGCGGCGGGCTCCCCGGCGGCGACCGATCTCGTGCTCAAGGCGCGCGCCCGCGGCTTCGACCTCGACGGCGCCGCCCGCCTCGTGCCGGGCCACGGCTCGGACGCGGCCACCCGGATCGACCTGCTGCGCGTCTCCGCCGCGCGGGGCGCCGACCGGCTGGCGCTCGCGGGCCCTGCGACGGTGACCCTCGAAGGCGGCGGCGCGCGGATCGCTAACCTGACGATCGCCGCGGGCGGCGGCCGCGTCACCGTCGCGGGCAAGGCCGGGCGCGACAACGACCTGACGATCGGCATCCGCGCCCTGCCGCTGGCGCTCGCGCGCATCGCCGCGCCCGGCCTGGCGCTGAGCGGCACCCTGGACGGCGAGGCCGCGATCCGGGGGCCGACGGATCGGCCGCAGGGGCACTACGCCCTCACCGTCGCCCGCCTCGTCACGCCGGAAACGCGCAAGGCCGGCCTGCCGCCGATCGAGGCCCGGACGTCGGGCGACCTCGGCGACGGCCGGATCGGGCTCGACGGCCGCATCACCGCGGGGCCCGGCGTCGCGATGACCCTGTCCGGCTCGCTGCCGGCGGCGGCCGGCGGCAGCCTCGCGGTGAAGGCGCGGGGAACGCTCGACGCGGCGCTGGCCAACAGCCTGCTCAGCGTCGGCGGCCAGCGGGTCGGCGGGCGGGTGGCGATCGGTGCGGGGGTGACGGGCACGCTCGCCGCACCGCGGGCGGAGGGCAGCGCGACGCTCTCGGGCGGCAGCTTCACCGACCCGCTCAACGGCATCCGGCTGACCAACATCGAGGGCCGCGCCACGGGGCGCGGCGACGCGGTCGTGCTGGAACGCCTCACCCTGGCGACCCGCAACGGCGGGACGCTGCGCGCCGACGGCCGCGTGGCGCTCGAGCCCCAGGCCGGGTTCCCGGGCACGATCCGCATCGCGGGCGAGCGCGCCGAGCTGATCTCGAGCCCACTGATGACGGCGGTGGCGAGCCTGAACCTCGCGCTCTCCGGCCCGCTGTCGCGCACGCCGCGGATCGCCGGCCGCGTCGACGTGGTCTCGATCGACGTGTCGGTGCCCGACCGGCTGCCCGCGACGGTGCAGCCGCTGCCGGGCATCCGCCGGGTCAACACCCCGCCCGACATCCGCGCCCGGCTCGACGCCAAGGCCCTGCGCGGGGCGCAGGTGGCGGCCGTGGGAAGACGCGGTGCGCGCGGCAAGCCCGCCGTGCCGTTCGACGCCACCCTCGACGTCGCGGTGAGCGCTCCGAACCGCATCTTCGTGCGCGGGCGCGGCATCGACGCCGAGCTCGGCGGGAGCTTGCGCGTCACCGGCACCTCGCGCGACCCGAACGCGAACGGCGCGTTCGAGCTTCGGCGCGGGCGTCTCGCGGTGATCGGGCAGCGCCTCGACTTCACCCGCGGCCGCGTGACCTTCGGCGGCGCCATCGCGGCCCCCGACCTCGACTTCGTCGCCGAGACCAAGGCCACCGACATCACCGCCCGCATCGCGGTCTCGGGGCCGGCCGACAGCCCGGTCTTCGCGATCTCCTCGGACCCGAGCCTGCCGCAGGACGAGGTGCTGTCGCGGCTGCTGTTCAAGAAGGCGTCGGGCAGCCTGTCGCCGTTCCAGGCGCTGCAGCTGGCGCAGGCCGTGTCGCAGCTCTCGGGCGGGGCAGGGGGCGTCGACGTGTTCGAGGCGGCGCGCAAGGGCCTCGGGCTCGACAGCCTCGACGTCTCGACCGGGACCAGCGGCGGCCCGGCGCTCGGCGCCTCGCGCTACCTCAGCGATCGGCTCAGCGTCGGCATCAAGGCCGGCGCCAAGCCGGCCGACACGGGCGCGACCATCGACTACGACGTGACGCGCCGGGTGAAGATCCAGGGCGAGGCCGGCAGCGACGGCCGCACCAGCGTCGGCGTCGGCGCGGAATGGGAGTACTGAGCGCGCGACGCGCTCAGTGGCGCGCGAGGCCGGCCTGCTTCGGGCCGACGGCCTGGGCGAGGCGCCGGCCGACATGCAGCATCGCCCTCTCGATCAGGGCGAGCGTCGGCGGATCGTTGTCGAGCTTGGCGTACTCGTAGGCGACGATCAGGCCGTCGGCGATGCCTTCGAGCAGGCTGACGGTCTCGCTGGCCGCGTCGGCCAGTTGACGGAACGGATCGCCGGACGTCCCCTCGGCGGCCCGAGCCTCCGCACTGTGAGCCTCGGCGACGTGAGCCGTGCAGCGGTCGAGGATCCCCTGCGACGCCTCGATCGTCTTGCGGGTCTCCTCGATGATCTCGCGCATCTCCGCGACGAGGGAAGGCTGGTCCGCGACCTTCGGGTGATCGATGCTCATACTGATATTGCCCCCACGACGGAGCAAGCTTGCATCCTATGGTTGAGATGCGTCAACAGGATTCGCATGTCGCGCGACGTCGCACGGTCGGCCGCAAGGGTCCGGTGCCAAGGGGCCGGTGCCAAGGGGCCGGTGCAAGGGTCCGGTGGAGGCGGGTGCAGGACGGGAAGCGGAACCGGACGTGCGTCAGGAAGCGTCCGAACGAAAACGAGCCGCGCCCGTTTCCGGGGCGGCTCGCAGGTGGCACATCCGACGCGACCCCGCAGGGTCGCGCCCGAGGGTCACTTGATCAGCATCAGCAGGGCCTTGCCGGCGGGGGACTTCAGCTCCTTGGCGTCGAGCGTGCCGTCGTTGTCCGGGTCGGCGGCCTGGAAGCGGTCGGCGACGGCGGCGAGGTATTCCTTCTTGTCGATCGTGCCGTCGTTGTCCGGGTCGGCCTTCTTCAGGCCGGCGGCGCTCAGGCGGCCCTTCAGCTCCTTCTTGTCGAGAGTGCCGTCGGCATCCTTCTCGAGGCGATCGAAGGTCGCGGAGGCGGTCGCCTCGATCTCCTTCATGTCGACGGTGCCGTCGTTGTCGGTGTCGATCATCTTGACCGCCTGGGCGCCGGTCATCGGCTTGGCGAAGGCGACGGGGGCGGTCATGGTGGCCGAGGCCAGGACGAGAGCGGCGAAGGTGCTGGAAAGACGAAGGGTCATTGCCGAATTATCCCGAAATGTGTTGCGCGAACTTCCTACGCGTGACGATTGCACTGCACAAGCGATTTCTCTCGATCGATCGCTGAGGTTGCCCATGGCGCGTCCCACGCCGAAGGCGGGGCGAGCCCGGCGCGACATCCCTGCGGGCGCGGGCGCGAGCCCAACGCGCCATCGTCCGCGTCGTTGCGAAGGCTCGCCGCATCGCCATCGTCCCGACGCACGGTGCGCCCCGAACGGCCGACGCGGGGGCCGGCGTGCCGCCCGCCCCACCCTCCAGCGCGAGACCCCGATCCGATGGCAGCCCGTCCGCTGATCTTCTATCCCGACCCGCGGCTGGACGTGCCGTCCGACCCCGTGACGGCCTTCGATGCCGATCTCGGCGACCTCGCCCGGGACGTGACGGAGACCCTCGATTCGGCCGCGGCCGCCGGGTTGACCGCGGCGCATCTCGGCGTGCGGCGGCGCCTCGTCGTGCTGCGCCCGGAGCCGGGCGGGCCAGCCATGGTCTACGTCAACCCCGAGATCGTCGACCGCTCGCCCGAGCGCGTCACGGCGCGGGAGGGCAGCGTCTCGATGCCGGGCGTGTCCGAGCCGGTCGAGCGGGCGGCCACGATCCGGGTGCGGTTCCAGGATCTCGACGGCGTCGCGCAGGAGGAGGCGGCCGAGGGGTTTCGGGCCGCCTGCCTCCAGCACGAGATCGACCAGCTTGACGGCATCTTCTGGATCGCCCGCCTCTCGCGCCTGCGCCGGGAGCGGGCGGTGAAGCGCTTCGCCAAGCTGCGGGCGCAACCGTGAGCGCGATCCCGTCTCGAGGCCATCCGGCCTTGGGCCGCGCCGTGCCGGCCACGCCCGCTCGATCACGGAGGCTTGACGCCGGGACAGAGGCTTGGCCCGATGCCGGCCTGCGCTTAGGAGGAGGCATGCGTCTCGCGATCCTGCTCGCCACGTCCCTGTCCGCCCTGGCCGTATCCCGGCCCGTGCAAGCCCAGGCGCCGGGCAGGCCGGCCAAGCCGGCGCCGGCCGTGCAGGGGCCGGTCTCCGCACCGGTGATCGCGTGCCCGTCGCTGGCGAACTACCGTCTCCTGCGGCGGGAAGCGCCCGACGAGGCCGCCGCGCTCGCACGCCTGGGCGATGTCAGGGCCGACCACCTCGGCTGCACGGCGTTTCCGCGGGATCGGATCGCCGCGCTCGCCGAGCACGTCGCCCTCGGCGGCGCGCAGTACGATTGCCTAGCCCTGCAGGGCACCGCGATCTGCCAGTGGACGGCGACCGGCACCGTCGACCTGCCGGTGCCGGCCAAGTCGCAGCCGAAGCCGTCGGCCGCCGACAGGGGCCGACGCTGAGGCACCGTCCGGGGCGCGCGGCGGCGATGCCGGGGACGGCGCCGGGAGCGCGTTCGCGACCGGGCCCGGCTGCGCTCGCGTCCTGGACCGGATGCACGCGCCGGTTGTAACGTTCCAGTCCCGGCCGCCTTCCGCGGCGCGGATCAGGACGCGAGACCGATGGCACCGACCGACTCCGAGACCGTCCCCTGCGCCTGCCCCGACTGCGTCTGCGAGGTCGCGCCAGGCCATGGCATCGCGCGCGCGGGCAAGACCTTCTGCTGCAAGGACTGCGCCGCCGGCCACCCGGACCATGCCGGCTGCGGCCATTCGGGCTGCGCCTGCCACGGCTGAGGCCGCGGGTTCCTGAGCCGGTCAGAACCGCGCGGTCAGGAAGATCCGGACGTTGCGCCCGGCGAGCAGGATCTCGTCCTTCTTGAACGAGGCCGAGTTGCGGATGCGGTCGTCGAGCAGGTTGCGGCCGGCAAGGCCGAGCGTCACCGCGCTCGCGCCGTAGACCGCCGGGTCGAGGGGCTTGGTGTAGCTCACCTCGGCGCGCAGGTCGTCGAAGCCGGGCGTCGTCGTCTCCAGCGGCGCGACCTCGGTGTGGGCGAAGGCGTGCAGCAGGAAGACGCGGGCGTACCAGCCGTCCGCCCGCACGAACGCGCCGCCGCCGACCCGGTGGGGCGGGATCCGCGGCACGTAGGTGTTGTCGTCGAACTGCGCGCGGACGAAGTCGTACTGCGCCTCGAGGCCGGCCCAGCCGTCGCCCACCGGGATCAGGTCGAGCTGCGCGCCGATCTCGGCACCGTAGAAGGTGGCGTTGCGCTGGGAGTAGACGATCTGCTGCAGCGCGTCGTCGGAGCCGCAGGAGGCGAAGTCGTCGCCGCAGCGGGTGCCGGTCTCGCGCTTGTAGATGAAGCCGGTGTAGCGGGTGTAGTAGCCCGTCGCGTCGAGGCGCAGCGGACCTTCCGCCCGGCGGATGCTGGCCTCGACGGTGCGCGCCCGCTCCTTCTTGAGGTCGGGATCGCCGATCTCGAAGGTCGCGGTCGCGTCGTGCGCCCCGCGCGAGTACAGCTCGAAGGCGGTGGGCGCGCGCTCGACGTAGGACCCGTTCAGGCTCGCGACGAAGCCGTAGGGCAGGTCCTGCAGGGCGCCGAAGCTGAGGCTCTTGGGGGCGAACTTGCGCCGCCGCCCGAAGGCGAGCGGATCCTCGCCCTCGACCGGCAGGTAGCTCCCCGGGAACTGCGTCGCCGTGCCGGTGGAGCGGTCGCCCTCGATCCGCCCGGCGGCCTGGAAGCGCAGGCCGTGGCCGACGTTCAGCTCCTCGAACAGGTAGACGGCGTTCGAGCGGGAATCAGTCGGCGCCAGCAGGGTGCCGGCCTCGCCCGAGGTCCCGATCTCGCGCCGCCCGGCCTGGAGCCCGAGCGCCCCGGTCAGCGTGCCGAGGGCGGTGAAGACCGGCACGTGCTGCAGCTCGACGCGGCCCTCGGCCTCGCGGTTCTTGAAGGTCGCCTGCACCCCGTCGAGGCCGTCCTCGCCGAGGCCGATCTCCTGGTGCTTGTAGACCGAGCCCCCGGCCCAGAACCGGATCACCTCGAACGGTCCCTCGAGCGGCCGAACTTCGCCGCGCGCCAGCACCCGGTCCTGGTTCGGATTCAGGCGCGTGCGGCTCTCGGCCGCCTCGCCGCCGGGGATCTGGTAGAGCGCGTCGTAGTGGCTGTACGAGATCCCGACGAAGCCGCGGTCGCCGATCACCGACATGCCGACCGCGCCGCCCTGCGAGCGGTTGGCGGAGTTGGCCTGGATGCCGGCGGGCGTGTCGTAGCTGTCGGCGCCGGTCCGGAAGCCGTCGGCATGGACCGCGACGTTCTCCGAGCCCGCATCGACGGTGCCGGCCACGAGTCGGCCGTTGTCGACGCTGGAATACCCGGTGGTGACCTGGCCGGCATAGCCGCGCGGCGGGATGAAGGTCGGCACGCGGTTGTTCTCGGAGGAGACCACGCCGCCGATCGCCTGGCTGCCGTAGCGCAGGGTCGCGGGCCCGCGGATCACCTCGATCCGGTCGGAGACCAGCGGGTTGATCGGCACGCCGTGGTCCTCGCCGAGCTCCGAGACGTCCTGGATGCCGACGCCGTTCTCCTGGATCCGCACCCGGCTGTTGTCGAGGCCGCGGATGATCGGCCGGCTGGCCGCGCCCGGCGCGTAGGTCGAGGCCGAGATGCCGGGCCGGTCCATCAGCGCGTCACCGAGCGTGCGCGGCTGCTCGCGGGCGATCTGGTCGCGCGTCACCACCGTCACCGGCGAGAAGGTGTCGACGGCCACCGGCAGGATGCCCGCCGGCAGGCTCGCCTCGGGCGCCGCCTTCGGCCCGGGCTGGATCGGGCTCGCCGTGGTGACGCTGAGCTCGGACAGGGCGACCGCGTCCTGCGCCCGCGCTGCACCCGGCAGCAGGCTCAGGCTCAGGCTCAGGCTCAGGCTCAGTCCCAACAGCGTCGCCCGGAATCTCGCTTGCCCGCTTCGCATCACGCCTCGTCACATCATGTTATAATGTTTCATTATGCGGATGTAACACAATAACAAGACAGGAATCGAACCGTGGCGCCGCTCGCGCCCCGGGCGTTGCGGTGCGGCCACAGCCGTATCCCCCGGTCAGCGGATGGCGGCGAGGTAGCCCGAGACGGTGAGGATCGAGACGATCGTCGAGACCAGCACGACGTTCGAGGTCACGGCGGCCTCGCGCCGGTAGAACTCGGCGAGCATGAACGGCCCGGTCCCGGTCGGCAAAGCCGCCATCAGCACGGCGGTGTGCAGCAGCAGCGGCGGCAGGCCGAAGGCACGCGCGAGGCCGTAGGCCAGCAGCGGATGCGCCACGAGCTTGAGCCCGACGAGCAGGGCGGTCGCGGCGACCGGGCGTTCGTCCGACACCCTCGGGCGGGCGAGGAACAAGCCGAGCGCGACGAGCGCGCACGGGGCGGCCGAGCCGCCGAGCAGCTTCAGGAAGGTCTCGGCGGGAAGCGGCACGGCCGCGCCCGAGAGCGGGACCAGCGCGCCGAGGGCGGGCGCGATCAGCAGCGGGTTGCGCACGAGCGAGCGGGCGACCTTCAGGGCCAGGTCGGAGCGCCGCCCCTCGGCCTGAAGCCCGATCTCGATCAGGACGATGGCGAGCACGAACACCACGCAGACGGTCATGATCGCGGCGATGGTGGTCGGCGCCAGCGCCGCCGGGCCGAGCGCCACCAGCGCCAGGGGAAAGCCCATGAACCCGGTGTTGGCGTAGGCCGCGTTGAGGCCGTCGATCGCCGCGTCCGCGAGCGGCAGCGGCCGGCGCAGGCGGAACGTCACGGTGGCGGCGAAGACGATCACGCTGCTCAGGCCGAACACCGCGATGAAGCCGGGCTGCCAGATCTCGGCGGCATGGGTGTGGGCGATCACGTCGAAGAGCAGCGCCGGCAGCGCCAGGTAGACGACGTAGCGGTTGAGCTCCGCCGTGGCGCCGTCGCCGAGCACGTCGAGCCGCCGCACCAGCCACCCCGCGAAGATCAGCGCGAAGATCGGCAGCACGACCATCAGGGTCGAGAACATCAGGAAAACCGCGTCCGGGACAGGTCCGTCGCGTCCTAGCCGCGACGGCCGTCCGCACCAAGGCGCGAGCCCCGTCCGGAGGGGCGCGTGGATCGATACGGGGGAGGGCGGTTGGCGGAAGCGGATGTCCGCCGAACCAGAAGAATAACCCCTTCCGTTATACATACTTAACTCTTTCAATTTTTCTACTACCCACGGCTACATCCACGCCATCATCGAGAATTTGGCCGTTCGCCAGCGGACGGTTGCGGACATTTCGCGCCTTCAGTCTGCCAGACCGGCGCTCAGGACATTCGCTCGCCGCGGCATCTGACCGCCGCCTCGAACAAAGGGCCTAGGCCCGGCTTACCCAAGCGTCGGTCTGAGGATCGACCGTCCACGCCCCCATGCTCAGGTTCTCCCCCGTTTCTGGGCGGGCGTGGACGACAGGATCAGTGATCGCGACATGCGATCGGCCTCTGAGGAGGTGCACGATGACCTCGAACACAGTCGCGATCGTCTGTGGTGCCGGCTGCGCCTTGATCGGTCCTGCGGTAGCCAGGGCCTTTACCAACGACCCAACGGATCAGCTCACGCTGTCGCTGATCATCGCCGGCTCGGTGGTGGTGACGGTCTTGGTGTGTGGGCTTCGGTCCTGGGAAGACTGAACCGGCGCGAGAGGCTTTACCCAGCAGGCTAGCGGAGGTCAGCGAACATCGGGCCGAGACCTGCACGTTGCCCCAGAGCTTCAGCAGCGCGAACGCGTTCCCGAGATCGGAGCAAAGCCGCGTCAGCCTCGTCGGCGAGCCGTTCGGCCCGGGCGAGGTCGGCGACAGCCCAGCGGATCTGGGCAAGGGCGAGCCACGACAGGATCAGGCGCATAGCGTGCCCTCCTCAGCCATCTCGCAGTAGCGGATCAGCAGCGCGAAATTACCAGCGAACCTGCACTCTATCAGCGCCTCTCTCGCCAGTGCCCGCGTCACGATCGGGTCGTCGTGAGCGCAGGACAGGAACGCGCGCTCCAGGATCGCGACCGCCCGATCGGCGCGTTTTTGCGCCCCCTCGGCCTCACTGCGGATGGCGATGAGCGACCGCATAAGCCGAGCGGCCTCGGTCGCGGGTTGCGCCGCAAGGCGATTGGCCTTGGGCGTCCGGCTGACGCGGCGCCCTTCCTCCGTGGCAAGACGAGGCTTGAAGGTTGGGCGCTTCATAGGGCGCCCTCCCGCCAATCGCATCCGACCGTGCTCAGGACAAGCGCGGCACGGGATGAGGGTTGCGGCTGCTTGGTCGGGTCGTCGGTCCGGTGCCACGACCCGCCATTGTTATCGATAGGCAACCAATCGAACGCCTGTTTGCGTCGGTCGTCGTACCAGACACAGCGGAGACCCGGCCCATGGTCGCTCAAACCGGGGGTTCGGTTGCGCTCCCACTTGAGGAACCGCCTCTCAATCTCTAGCCACGCATCGTAGCTGTCGAGCAGTTGCGGGCTAAGGGGTACCGCCACCGCGGAAGGCGCCCCGATGAGCGTCACGCCGCCGCCGATGAGCGGAAGCGAGACGAGGCCGCGGAGGAACCCGCGGCGATCGGACGGGGCGGTCATGCGAACACCACATCGTTGAAGGCGCCGTGGCCATGCTGCTCAAGCGCGCCGTCGAGGTCGCCGCAGCCGTTGTCACCATCCTCGTCGTCCGTGGAGCGGCCGAGCAGGTAGAGGCTACCGTCAGCCGCCCGCTCACATGTCACGTGGTCGGCGTCTAAGTCCGGGTCGCCATCCAGGGCGTCCAGCAGGGCAAGGTCCGCTTGGATGCGATCCGCAACGCGCCGGCGAAGGGCCTGCAGGCGATCGTGGTCGACCTCGGAGAAGTGGCGATCTAAGCCCCGGCGGATCGCCTCGATGGCGTCGTCTGCAGCCTGATCGGGATTGGGTGTCCGCATGGCGCGGAGGGCCAGCGTGACGGGGCCGATTTGTGATCTAGGCGAGCAATAGCGTTCACCGCCGCCGTTCGGCAGTGTAAGGTTGTAGATAGCCATGAACAGCACTCCTGGTGCGGTTGGTGGTCAGGGCCGGATGGAAGATTGAGCCCTTCCTTCCGGCCTGTTTTTGTGATAATCAAAAAATATGCTGATGTCAATTAGTGATGAGCAAAAAAAGCGTGGCCGCCCGGCTACTGGCATCACTCCTCAGCAAGGCGTGAGGCTTCCGCCTGATCTGCTCAGCGCCGTTGAGGGCTGGCGCCTCGAACAGGATCCTGAGCTATCCCGCGCTGAAGCAATCCGCTTCATCCTCCGCGACTGGCTAACCGGCCACGGTCTTCTGCCTCACCGCGAAGATCCTGAAGGCGCAAATTGATGTCCCTTGCCGAGCACCTGAGGGCGAAGAGATATCTGAAGTGACTGACACCGCGGCGGAGCCTGTAAAGCTGTTCAAGGCTCGTCGGGTTTTGAGAGCCTTGGTCAATCGTGCGTTGAACGCGAAGGTCTTGAAGCGCGAAATCGTGTTGGATTATACAACTGCGGTCGTGCGCGCAGCATGACGAGGTCATTCATGGGCAAACGAATTAACATTTCTTGGGTCGCTTACATCGCGATCTTCTTTTGCTCGCCGGCCTTTAGTCAAGGGCTCGGACAAGTTATTGCAAAACAGGGCTATTGGGAGCTTAGAAAATCAAAGGATGGATTTTCGGATAAAACCACATGCGTGATGGTCCTATCGCGTGATCCGACAGTTCAAATAACGGCTGGGCAATTTTACATGAATTACCGTAGCCGTGGAGGCGTTCAAGGTTTTGAGTACCGAATTGATGAAGATGCAAGCAGTGGAATGAAGCTACCCAGCATGACCGAAAAAGAACTTGGGCTTATTGGAATTAAAGACGATTTAGGTAATGTTCTATTGGGTCACAGACTCAGGTTAAAAATACTGACTTATCGCGGTCTTGCGAATGAAGATATTAATCTCACCGGTCTCGGTGATCTGTATGATAAAATGCTATCGAAATGCCCGAACTGAGCTATGACGTAATACTTAGTTAGAAAGCTACAAGTCTCTATTTCAATAGTCTGTTTTGCACCGATTGTGTGCCTGGACGCAAAAGCCACCTGTCGTGAACCCTCAACGTCTCGCGATGGGCATCGGCGGCTTCATCCTGGCCTACGTGTCGATCACGGTACTCATTTCGAACGGCTTCGACAATGCGCTGATGATGGTCTTCGCGTCCGGGCTCGTTGCATCGGTTATGCTCATGGCCACCCAAATCAAAGCCAATCAAACGCAGCGATCCGAACGAGAGCGGCACCCTTTAACGTTTATCGTTCAACTTGTGCAGAAGTGGCTAAAATCATTTTCTCCACGTATCTTTGGGTAATAAGGTTCTGAATTTTCAACGACAACAGCATTCTGTGTGAAATTGCCGGATACATCGTGAGAATGCGTGAGACAGAAACCCGGAGCATAGAACAGAAGCACTGAATTCCCACCATTGTGCTTGGCAGTTGCGTCGACTACTGAATGGGCAAGGATACGACGCTCGTATTTGGTTTTGGAGGACGTAAGGTCAAGCGTCGAAAATTCAGTTACATATACAAAACGTGGAAGATCTAGGCTTGCAATGATATTTCGAACTTTGTTTGGCAGGTTATTTCTAATCGACCTGTGCTTGCTCTTCCATCCATAGGTCAAATAGGTCCTAGCGATCACTCGCTTGTTTCGAAACTCGTCTACAAAGGAGTCTCCAACAGCCGCCGATTGGCCGAGATCTGCGGACTGAACTTGCTTTAGATTTGGCCAAAGATTTGCATATTGTTCAAGTATATCCCAGGAAATTGCTTCAGAAACCTCGGCAGGTAGGAACACCTTATTGGGAAGCGGGATCATTAGATAGATAATATTATCTGCAATGTTGTACGGCGCTTCCCCCACCTTCGAAGAACTTGTCGTTGCAACTTTAATGTTAGGCCCGATTTGATCGTCATTCGCGTAGTATGCAGCGCAGTACACAGCGCGCGTAGGATTATTTGGTAAATTGCCGACTGGAGTATCGCTGAAAATCTGTCCAGTAACTATGATAGCGTGCCCGATTGCCTGATTTGCATACTTAAGTCCGGCAATAACGGGAATTCCTGAGTCTACGTATCTATTAATAATATCTTCAGGGCGCAACGTTCCTCCCCAGGTAGGCAAATTAGTTGCACTATCTAAGCCAGTCGCACCGTAAACTAATGGCTCTTGACCAGCTGCACGCAAAGCTGAAACCATATTATTTATTGTTAAAAATTCTGACCCAGCCGGCAAAACTTGATTGATATTATGCTCAGAATTCAAAATTGCTGATTGAGTTATTGAAACAGTGGATAGCCAAGGCCCTCGATGGCGTGTGTGGAAATGCCTGGCAGCGACCCAAATAGTTGCCTGAGCGCAAGCTCCGACCCTTGAGTCCTGCTGGGTCATCGGTACGCCGTCTACGCGTAACTCTGCTCCCATCACGTGCGCACGGTACTCACCCTTTACTAGGAGATGAGCTTCATATGGAGGTGATACCGGGGGCGTGCGTAGAATGACTTGATTTATTGGGGCCCCCATCACAGGGCGTAGAATGATCTGTCCGAGGAATGCCTGCGCCTCAAGTTGCGATATCGCGCTTTGGACGTCGTTTAGCGGATTTAGAAAAGTGACATCTGATGCAAACACTAAGATGCGCCTGCAAAGCTTGGAATGTCGCCGAAATGTTTTTGCGTAATAAGCAGAATATGCTTCGCTAAAATCGCGATCGATGTAGTCTTCTTCTATAAGCAAAGAGTCGGCATTTAGCTCACGCAAATGCCTTATGATAGTATCTGTAATGGTTTTATTGGATTGGTTTTCGTGCAGAGTGGCTTCGAGTGACTGCCACCCTGCACCGTCGAGCTTCACAACCCGGTACGGCATTTCAACCCAGAAGTTTGGTTTTGTTGGGGAAGGTGCCGCTTTATCGCTCAGCCGATCAGAAGGCTGCCGCTCATCTGCTCAGCCGCCCGCATGCTGGCCTCAATCTCTCGAACCGTTTCTTGGGTTTTTTCGGACAGGGTCCAGCTCAAACCAGCCGACGGCTGCCCATCATTTTTAGAGTCGGGAAATTCCACAGGAGGGAGGTCCACCGTCATGTGGATGAGTTCGCCCATTGTTCGATCCATCGGCGGTTGAGTCATTGAGAGTCGCCCGTGTATCCCGATGCGCCTCAACAGAGACGCCGGGGAAAAACCAACGAAATCAGTGACTTGGTTTTATTCCAGGTAGCGCCACGGGTTATGCACGAAAAACCTTGACATGCCAATCGGATTTATCCGTGGCGCGATACAAAACCCTGGAGAGGAATAAGCGTTCCACAGGTCGGCGGTGTCACTCACGGTTTCTCTAGCGCGTCAACCATAAAGTTCGAATACCGAGTTTTAGGTCGCACCCGTCATAGGCATGCCCGACGCCTACCACTTCCCATGTCCTTCAATGGCTGTGCAGCGCTAACGCCATGGCTACGAATTAGATCACGTCGCTGCCTCCGGCTGCGCAGGCGCATTGCCGAGGTCGTAGAAGCCGTCGTTCTTCGTGGCGTCGCCCTTACGCTGCTGCCAGGCCAGCGTGTTGATCAGGTCGAGGGTCGTCGTCGTGCCGGCGTTGGCATCCTGCATGTAGGCGTAGCCAGCCACCTTCAGCGTCTCCGTCGTGCTCTCCGTGGGGAAGAGCATGGGCGACTTTACCGTCACACCGTCCGACGGGTCCCAGAGTCCGCCCACGCCCGGCTTCAGCCAGCCCTGGTAGGTCAGCTGTAGCTGCAGGGCCATGGTTTGTAGGACCGCCGCTTCCCAGTTCGTGCGTAGCTGCGTGCCCTTCTGGTCGAGCGGCATCTCGGCCAGCACCTTCCGCATCGCCCCCGGCGTGCCGCCCTTCACCGTCGCCTTCGCCTGGATCTCGGAGGCCGACTTGCCGAACAGGCTGTCGGAGCCGGGCTGCTGCGAGTTCGAGACCAGCGACTCCACCGCGAGGTGGCGCAGCTGGCAGTTCGCCGTGAGGATGTTCTGCCCCTCGACGAAGGCCACCATGCTGCTGCCGGACTTCGGACCGGCCACTACGTTGCCGGCCGCGTCGGCGTAGAAGAACAGGTTGCGCTGCCGGCACAGCCGCGAGATCAGATCGAACGGCGTCTCGCCGTACCGGACCATCACGTTCGGGAAGGGCATGTCCCAACCGTCCGATCCGTTCTGGACGCGGAAGGTAAGGCCGTAGGGCTTCAGGACGGAGTTCGCGATGGCATCGAGCTTGTAGCCGCGGAACTGCCCCGTGCCGCCGTTAATGCTGGCCTCCGTGATCAGCCCGGCCTTGCCGTAGCCGGTGACCTGCACGGCATGGCGGTTGGCATCGAACACGGCCTGCCGGTCGCGGATGTAGCCCTGCTGGATCACAATCTGCCCGGCCAAGGCGATATCGACGCGGTCGCCCGGCTTCAGCCTCATGGTCGCCACCGCGCTCGGCTCGGCACAGACGAGGCGGAAGGATCGGATCCAGCCCTCGTTCATGAAGTTCTGCTCTACCTGGACCTGCATCCAGTTGCGGTAGGTGCCGCCCTCGGTGCGCACCTCGCAGATGAGTTCGGGATCGGCCATCAGATCGCCTCCACCTGGCGGCTCTTCGAGACCGTCGTCTCCTTGAACAGGTCGCCCATCGAGGTGCGGGCACGGGTGCCAGGCGGGAAGCCGTTCAGGTCGATCGTCATCCGGTGGTCCTGAGGTGGGGCCTTCGCCACCGGAGCCTCGTCGCCGTAGAAGCGGCGCATCATGCTGTCACCGGTGCGCTCGCCCGAGCCTGTGGTCTCTGGCTGGCTGCCACCCGCGACGCGATCATTCGGCATAGTTGAGGCCCGGGGATCGACCCGGCCCATGAGTTCGACGGCGCGAGCAAGGCGCTGTCCTCTGAGAGACGCCCACTCTTGGCCGAGGCCGGTAGCGTTCGCGCCTCGCTGGCGAGCTAGTTCCGCACCCATGCGGTCCTGCATCTTTTCGTCGAACAACTCGTCGCCCTTCAGGCCCATCTTGCGCATGAGGCTGCGCATGGTGTTGCCTACGATCTGGTAGCGGCCGAGGGCAGAGGAGTTTGGGTTTCCGGGTTGGCGCCGCATGTGATTGCCGAGAGCGCTGATCTCGTTCAGCGTTTTTCCGGTCAGGTTCTGTTCCTGGCCGCCGGGCAGGTATCGCCCATACCCGAGCGACGTGTTGTAGCCGCCGCCCGAACGATTGGCTGTGCCCTCAGATCGGGCGATGTGGTCAAGGACATCCTTGTAGGCGCCGGGATTAGCCGTCACGGCAGCTGCGGTCCTGCCGTCAATGGCATCGCGATGCGGGATAGGTGCGGTCGGCGACATAGACGGGGCTGCCCCACCACCATATCCGCGGCCGTTCGCGCCACCGGTCACGTTGGGGTCGCCGCTACCATACCCGCCGCCCATCGTCGGCAGAGGCCCTCCAAACCCGCCTGGGCCGGAGCGGACACCTCCGAAGCCACCGAAGCTGGCGCGCTGGATCAGCGGGTTCCCGCTCCCCGCCACACCGGAGAACCCGGAGGGCTGAGCCGTAGCCCCGCCAGAGGTCCGCAGCTTCTCAAGCTCGTCGCCGACGCGCCGAAGCTCCTCCGTCATCCGGTCGCGCTTGCGGGCGTAATCAGGGGCGTTCGGGTTAGCGTCGAGAAGCTTGCGCTGCTGCTCAATGGAGTCGCGCTTGCCCTCAAGTTCGCCGCGGGTCAGTGGCTTGCCGCCTCCGCCACCGAGCAGCGGCTTGAACTCGACGTTCTTCGACGGATCGCCGAGGCCGATGAACTCCTTGAACTTCTCGTAGGTCCGAACGATCGCCTCAAATTCCTGCACCGTGGTGCGGGCGAATTTGCCGATCTCCTCAAGCTGCTTGGCGAAGGCTGCCATCGACTCCGCCGAGCCGAACTTCTCAACGAGGGCCGACAGCTGTTCGAGCAGCGGCGCCAGGGCCTCGGTGCGCAGGCCGTCCATGTTCTCGCGGACCCGGCTCAGCGCCGTCTCGAACCGTTGGGCTGCCTTGACCTGGGCGTCCGTGGTCTGGCCCTGCGCCTTCAGGATCTCGTCCATTACCTGCCGGTAGCGGCCGGTCAGCTGCCCGGCGACGGCAGCGATCTGGTCCGAGCCGAGCATCATCTCGACAACCTTCCGGCGTTTCACAGGGTCGCCGATCTGCGAGACCGAGTCCATAAAGGTGTCGAGCGCCGCCTTCATGTTCGGTGCGCTGACCATCTTCTCGACCAGCTCGCCGAGGTTCATCTGCTGGAGGTCGAGATAGGTTTGGCCGTAGCGCTTCCGCATCTGGCTCATCTCGTCGGCGAACTTGCGCACCCCGCCCTGCATGGTCTCCGCCGACACGCCGAACCGCTCGCCCAGGGCGCTGAAGGCGCGCAGCTGATCGACGGCGAGGCCCGTCTCCTTCGACATGATCGCAAGCTGCTGCGTGCCGCGAGAGAAGCCGCTCAGAGCCGCCGTCACCGTCCCGAGCGAGACGCCTGCCGTGAGGCCGACGAGACCGAGGCCGGACAGAACCGGCGTCATGCCCTGCAGCGCTGCCGTGGCCTTGCCGAGCGAGCCGTGGAACCCGTCGAAGTCGTGCTTCAGATCCTTGCCGGCTTGAGTGCCCGTCTTGGCCGCCCTGCCGAGGGCCGTCTCCAGCTTCGCCAGAGGACCGGTGAAGCCATCCTGGACTTCCGCGACAAGGCGCAGGCGATCGTCAGCCATGGGTAGGCTCCTCGACAGATGCAGTAAGGCCGCGTTCGGCGGCGACTTCGGCCGGTGTCACGTGCCCCTCACCGCCGGTGGTCAGCTCCTCCATGGCGGACAGCACCTCGGCCTCCACCAGAGTGAACACCTGCGCGCGGCCCTGCTCGGGCAAGCGGCTGGCAATGCGAGTCGGCAAGCTCAGGAGCTTGTTGCGAAGCTTCATGTTCTGGATCGTGACGGCTGCGATCGCGTCGTCGATCAGAACGACCTTGCCGGTCGCCAAGTCGTTCTTCAGTTCGGTGGCAATGGCGAGCGCGCGATCCTTGCGGGCCCGCTCCTGGGCCGGATCAAGATCGCCGGGCTGAGCCGGCTGCCGTCCGGCGGCAACCTCGCGCAAGTGCCCGATGTACTGCCGGCGAACAGCATCGAGGTCGTACTCGCCGCGTGGTGCGCGGGCGATGACCGTCTCGTCCAGCAACTCGCGGAACCGGCGCTCGCTCATGTCGAGATGCGAAGCGGCCTGGCTGATCGTCGACATGGCGGCGGAACCCCTTATGGAAACTGAGCACCTAGACAGAAGCCGAACTCGCGCTGACCCGCATCCCTCCGCCCCATGGGGAAGGACCCTGGACCCCGCGCGCGGCCAAATGTGCTATGATGATGCGACCTGACACAGCCGCTGAGGTGCGTGGATGGATAATAAGCAAGGTCTTGAAGTCTTCATCTTCTGCTTCGCGTCCGTCATGGCGCTCTGGAGCCTGCGGCAGAACTGGCTCCGCTCGAAGAACCCTTGGGGACCAGGGCCATCGTGGCCGACAAACGCTAGCTACAGTCAGTCGTCCGACAGCTCGACGCCATCGGGCGGCGCTGGAGATGGATGCCCGGGCGGTGGCTTCAGCGACGGTGGTAGCTGTGGCGGTGGTGATGGCGGAGGCGGAGGCGGAAGCGGGGGATACTGACACAGGGCGCTAACCTCGGGCCCAAGCCGTTCCGTCGGCTCGCGCCTCCTCTGCGGACTTATGCAGCGTGCCGGGGACGATCACCCGTTCGGTGCTGTTGCCCATGCCGCCGGCATCACCGGGATCGACGGGCGGGATCCAGATGACCGGAAGCGTCTCCGGCTCCTCAGCGGCGGCAGGCTGCGGGCTCTTCGCGCTGGCCATTACGCGACACTCGCGAAAACGATGCGGTCGGTGGCGCCGATCTCGATGGTGTAGGGCTGGATCTGGCCGATGTTAGAATAGGTGAGTAGGTGGCGCGGCTCCTTGGACGGGTCGGGCACCTTGCCCACCGAGCACCACAACGCGGGTTCGGAAAACGATGGCGTGACGAACGCTACGCAGGGGCCGTTAAGGCCACCCGGCACCAAGGACTGCACGGTCGGGAGTGCGTTCGGGTCAGTCGGTGTAGTACCGGAGATGGTCAGCGTGGCGCTGGCGATCGGCGCGGGGCCTCGATGCTGAGGCGTGGTGCCGGGAGGATGAAGTTCAACGCGAATGGTACCGGTGGCCATAAGGCTCTCCTGAAGCTCTGAGGGAGAAGACCGCAGCGGGGTGCCCCCTCCGCCGCGATCTCCAATCATCCCGCTGGCTTGGAGAGCGGGCGGTCTTGCCGACCTTCGTATCCTTCGCCCCCAATGGCTCAGGATCAGGCGAGGGACAGGCTGGCTTGTCGCTGTTGGGCTGACCGGATCGCCCTCAATGGCGCGGCTGGAGGCCCTCGCGGGTCGGCCGCGCAATCTCGTATCAGGCCACGCGGCGCCAGAGCGTCCCGTCGGCGGCGTGGCGCTGATCGCCCACCTGATAGGCGGTGAAGGCGGTGGCGCGAGGGGCAGCAACGACCGTGCGCGCGTCGCTCGCGGGCGCCTTGCGCTCGGTTGAGCGGATGGAGGCCGACCACGCCGCGTAGCGCTCGGCCTGCGTGGGCGCGCGTTCTACCGCTGCGGGAGCGCGGTCCTTACCGAGGACGCGGCGCCAGTGCGCCATGTTGGCCTCGGTTTTCTCTCGGGTGTTGGTCATGCGCGGTATCCCGTGTCGGATCTGAGGGGCTGAGGAAGGCTGCGCCAGATCGGCGGGGCATCCCGACCGAGACCGGGCAGCGTCACACGATGCGAGAGCGGAACATGCGGCTCACCGGGTATGCTGGGCACAGCGACCCTGCGCTCGATCGTCTTGGCGACCCGATGCCGGAGATCGTTGCCGGCCAGGATACCGGCGGGCTGACCGGTCCGGGCGTCGACCCAGACGAGGTCATGGGTGGTCTCGGAGCGCATCGGGATGGTCTCGGTGCCGTTGAACGGCTCACCCGGCGGCACCGGCTCTGCGCCGTCTGGCAGGGCTGCGTTGGCCTCAGCGATCCGGCCCTCCTGCTCGCGAAGCTGGCCGAGCACGCCAGCCAGTTCCCTTGCCAGGACGACGTACCGATCAGTGAGTTTGGCCGCCTCGGCGCCCGCCTTCATGCCGGCCTTGCGCAGGCCTTTTCGACGGGCCTGCTCGGCCTCGTCGGCGGCGCTCGCCTTCGCCTCGGCAACCAAGGCGGCAGCGTGCTGGGTGTTGGCCTGCAATGTACGGATCCGCGCCAGTTCGATCCGAGCGTCGAGAGCGGCAACATCCTCTGGAGAGCCAGTCAGAAGCATGTCCGGGCGGCTCGCCAGCAGGGCATCGCATTCGAGCCGAACGTGCTCACCCTCCGCGAAAATCAGTTCTGAGGTCCGCGGCGCCGCCGGCAGCCCAGGCTGCAGATCAGGGCGACTACGGCCGAGGCTGACATACGGGGCAAGGTTGCCGTCGAGATGGCTGTGGCGGATGGAGACGGTGGGGATCGCGTTCATGCCGGCGCTCATCAGGCGGCCTGCCGCATCGCGGGGGCAGACGGACCAGGACCGGGGCCGTCGTCGGTGCTGGAGGGGCTGAGGCGGACACCGTGCGCGGTGAGCTGAGCCCGGACGGACTGACGGACGAACTCCGACATGGTCTGACCGCGCTGGCGTGCAGCGGTATCGACGGCATCGGCCAGTTCGGTCTCAACCTTGAGACGGAGTGTACTGGGGCGAGGGATTGCAGCAGGCATGGCGACACCACGGCATCTAGGTTGCGTGGTAATGACAATGTTTGCTCAAATCCTACTAAGCAAGTCTAGTTGGATACCTGGTTTCTGCTGCTCGTACCAATCAGTCGTCCGCCGTTATCCGCTGTTATCTATTGTTGTACGCAGCGGGTGAATTCCGCGGCAACTTGCCACATGACTGCGAATTCTGGCTGTCGGCTCTCTTTCAGTGGGTCCGCACGTACGGAACATACTGAACCCGCGCCCTCTTCCATCCACGCTCGGCACGTCACCCTGTTGTCGGCATTGGAAATCACCGCCATGCGCATCAGCCTGACAACCTTCGCCGCTCTCAGTGCGCTACTAATTGCCGGGCCAGCCTTCGCTCAGACCAAGCCGCTTCCCGCGAGTGACGTCATGCCGCCCGTCGAACTGGCCATCTCGATGGAGAACGGGAAGCCGGTGTGTGCGCCTGCCGAGTTGCTACTGCCGGCAGACACGAACGTCTCGATCAGCATTGTCAGCACGGCAGACACGCCAGTCACGATCACGGCCGCAGGCCAATTCGAAAACGGTCATGTGCTGCATGCCGACGGCGATCTGAGACCCCGTTTCATAATGGGCAGAACAGCTTAGCTATTGGGTGAGCGGCGAGCATCGCGGGCGTTGGGAGAGTGTCTGACGCTCACCCAGGAACCCCGATGTGGACGCCCGCCGCCCGCGCCGAGCTTGCGCGCGAGA